>NZ_JBLYIG010000205.1:0-7335 GCF_049222245.1 Nitrospira sp. BLG_2
TATGTATTGGGTGATGCCGACAGTCGACGCATGGGCCCGGTGGGCCGCCCCGAAGGCATCGTTGATGAAGACATCGCCCAGCGAGGCAAGAGCCCTGGCGAAGTCGTCGTCATTTTTTTCCTCGCCGGCATGAAAACGAAGATTTTCTAGCAAGAGGACGTCTCCGTCCTTCATCTTAGCGACCAGTTTTTCGACGGCCGGACCTATACAGTCCGGAGCAAAGACCACATCTTTCCCAAGCAGTCTTCCCAGTCGCTTCGCAACAGGCGCCAGGCTGTATTTGGGGTGAAAAGTTCCCTTGGGCCGGCCGAGGTGAGAGCAGAGAATGACTTTCGCCCCTTCATCGACGACGCGATTGATCGTCGGCAGGGTTGAACGAATACGGGTGTCATCGGTAATTTGAAGCGATTCGTCGAGCGGGACGTTGAAATCGGCGCGGATGATGACCCGCTTGCCACGAAGTTGCACATCGTCGATCGTTTTCTTGTGCAAATTCATCGGGCGCTCCTCCAGTGAGTTCTATGAACTGTGAACGTAGGTCCGTGAGATGGATTCGTCTGAAGCGTGCCCGATCATCTCCGATGCGGTCATCAGTGAGTGGTGGATTTTCCGGCCAGGAGCTTGACGAGGTCGCGGACTCGGCACGAATAGCCCCATTCATTGTCATACCAAGCCGTGACTTTGACGAGACGCTTATCCACGACGTTGGTCAATGGGGCATCGACAGTGGCCGAATGATCGTCTCCCTTCTGGTCAATCGAGACGATGGGGTCTTCGGAATACTTGAGGATGCCTTTCAGGGGGCCATCGGCAGCCTTCTTAAATGCCGCGTTGATGGACGCCACGTCACAATCCTTCTCGGTTTCCACGGTGAGGTCAACCAGCGATACGTTCGGCGTCGGCACCCGAATCGCGAGCCCATCCAACTTGCCCTTCAGTTCGGGAATGACGAGATGCAGCGCTTTGGCTGCCCCGGTGCTGGTTGGAATCATCGACATGCCGGCCGCCCGGGCGCGCCGAAGGTCTTTGTGAGGAAGGTCCAGCAGTTGCTGATCGTTGGTATAGGAATGGATGGTGGTCATGATCCCATGCTTGATACCGAACGATTCCAACAGCACCTTGGCCACCGGCGCGAGACAGTTTGTCGTGCAAGATGCATTGGACACAATACGATGCGATTGCGGGTCGAATTTCTCGGCGTTCACGCCCAAGACAATCGTCATGTCCGGATCTTTTGCCGGTGCGGAAATAATCACATACTTGGCGCCGGCGGACAGGTGTTTGCCGGCCGCTTCGCGATCGGTAAATCGGCCCGTCGATTCGATCACCACATCCACGTTCAGCGCCTTCCAAGGCAATTCCTTTGGATCCTTGGTCGCGAGCACTTTGATGGGCTTCCCATCAACCAAAATCTCATCGTCCTTGGCCTCAACGTTTGCCGGCAGCGTACCGTGCACCGAATCATACTTCAGTAGATAGGCGAGTGTTTTGGCGTCCGTAAGATCGTTAACGGCGACAATTTGCAGATCCTTGTCACCCATCGAAGCGCGAAACACGTTGCGTCCTATGCGTCCGAATCCGTTGATTCCAACACGAATGGCCATGGCGTAATCCTCTACATGCAAATATATTAGTTTAATACATCCGGATGATACAGCACGAAAAGCGATAGTATCGACGCCCTCTACTTCTTGTCAAGACACTTGGCTAACGCCCAAAATGATGGAGAAGGCGGGGTAGGAGGCACATGTGAGCGAGACATTATCTGAACATGCGGCACAGGCGTTGGAGTGGCACCGGTTATTGGACGTTCTTGCGCAGCATGCACAATCGTCGATGGGAGTGGCTCGATGCCGGTCGCTTTGCTTGTCGAACGACCTCACGGACGCCCGGCTGCGTCAACATGAGACGACTGAAATGGTGAGTTTGCTGGAGGGAAGTCATCCGATGCCGGCGCTCGCCTTTCCCGATATCCGTGAACAGCTGACTCGATCCAGGAAGGGGGGAGTGCTTGAGGCCGCGGAGTTACGAGACTGTGCGGTTGTGTTGGCTCTCATGGCGGAAGTAGAGCGATATGCCGAGCCGCATACAGCCGAGACACAAGCTCTGGCTCGGGTCTTGGCTCCGCTCCATGACACAAAAAGCTTGCGCGGACTCTTGAAGGCTATCGAAGGGGCGATCCAATCCGACGGTTCCATGAAAGACACGGCTTCGCCAGAGTTGCGACGCCTGACTCACCAAGCGCAGGGGCTGAAGCAGGAGATACGGCAACATCTGGAGCGAATTCTTCATTCCAAACGCTATGAGGACGTCCTTCAAGAGTCGTATTTTGCTCAGCGAGAAGGACGTTATGTCGTGCCGGTCAAGGCGGACATGCGGGGAAGAATCCCCGGGATCGTCCACGATGTGTCGGCCAGTGGGGCGACCGTCTTTCTGGAACCGAGGGAGTTGGTGGAACTAAACAACTCCATCAAAGTGGCGGATCTGGAGATTGAGCGTGAGGTGCAGCGCATCTTACGTGAGCTGACCGCGCTGGTGGCCTCCAACGCGACCAGGATGGAACAAGGGATGGAGGTGCTGTCGGAATATGATGTGATTAGAGCAAGGGCTGAGATGAGTCGCCGGTTGAAGTGCAACCCTGTTGCATTGAACAGCGACGGCCGCATCATGCTCAAACAGGCGCGGCATCCGCTGCTGCTCATCACGAAAGATCAAGTGGTTGCGAACGACATTCACATGGATGAAACGATCCACGTCCTTGTGATCTCCGGACCGAACACGGGGGGGAAGACCGTCGCCCTTAAAATCATCGGGTTGTTCGCGCTCATGGTGCGGTCCGGGCTTCACCTCCCCTGTGCTCCGGAGTCAGAGATGGCGTTGTTTGTAGACCTCTATGCGGACATCGGAGATGCTCAGGATTTGAGCCGTGATTTGTCGAGCTTTTCCGCTCACATGATGTCCATGATCCGGCTCCTTTCCGAAAGCGTCATGGCGAGGTCTTCCTCAATGTCATGCGCACTCGTGCTCCTTGATGAGCCTGTGACTTCAACTGACCCGCAAGAAGGGGCGGCGCTGGCAGAGGCGCTTCTTTGCCGTCTAGCCGAACTGAACATGAAAGTGGTGGCGACTACTCATTATGGTGCGCTTAAGGAGTTGGCGCAAACGACACCCGGTTTTGTGAACGCCAGCGTGGAGTTCGATGTGGAGCGGTTGGCGCCGACCTACCGACTATTCATGGGCATTCCCGGCGGCTCATCGGCCTTGGAGATCGCCGGTCGTCTGGGTATGGATCAAAGCATTTTGAACGATGCCCGGAAGCGGCTCCACCATAACGATCAACGGCTCGACAAGCTGATGGCGGATTTACAGCGAACGCAACGCCAATTGGCTGAGGATAGCGAGATGGCTCAGAGAGCCAGACAAGAAGCTGAACAAGCGGCTCGGGAAGCACAAGTACTTCGAGCGCAACTGCAGGAAGCTGAGCAGGAGGTCCGCCGTGGGCTCAAGAAAAAACTCGGCGAGCAGTTTCAACGTGCGCGAGCTGAAGTACAGGCCATCGCCGATTCCCTGAAACGCGAACAGAAACTGATCAAGGCAAAGGAAACGAAACAGCGGTTGCATGAGTTGGAGACGAAAACCATGCAGGAACTTGTGCCGGTCAGCAAGCCAATCCCGCTGGAGCACCTTGGTATCGGCGATACGGTGGAAATAACCGGCTTAGGCATGACGGGGAGTTTGTTGGAAACGCCACAAGGGAAGAAGCGAGTCCGGGTCAAAGTGGGAGAGGGTGAAATCTTGGCCGGCCTGTCGAACCTCGTCGGCATTGTACAGGAACCGGACATGCCGGCAGGACGACCGGCCTCATCCTCATCAAGTCCTTGCCCAGGCCCGACGAGTACAGGCCTGGGGCTGGATGAGCAAACCGTGGTGGATGTGCGAGGGCAAGCAGCCGACGAGGCGCTCGATCATGTCGTCGCGGCGCTGGATCGGGCGACCTTCGATGGAGCCCCGCACCTCCGGATTATCCATGGTCATGGAACCGGCCGACTCAAAACCGTTTTACGCGAGTATCTAAAAAAATCGCCTTATGTAGTTGAGTTTCGCCCCGGCGATCGGGCCGAAGGAGGGGATGGAGTCACCGTGGCAAAGTTGCGATAAATAAATTACTCGGGAGATAACATTGACCTTTGTTTAGTTCGTTCTTCTTTCTGTTCGTTTGAACTTTGCTGTCTTCTTTGGCTTTGAAGGGAAAGAAAAAATAAATCTACTAGCTCGATCTCTCGCTCCGTAAGTTGCGATCTATCCAGATGCGCCAATCTTGTCTCAATCAGGTCGATATCGACCAGCATCTGCAATTTATCGATCTCGACATAATAATTTACTCCTTCACCTGAGTAAGAGCGCCCCATCAAGGAGGAGCAAATCGCAAGGAGTCCTTCTTTAGTAGCAGTTTGAGAAATTGTCCATTCTTTCCATTCACTGGTTGTGTCCCAGCGTTGCCAGCAAAGCAATATAAATCCCAGGGCATGATGCTTAATTAACCTGCCATCTGCTGCCCACTCCTTTATCCTGCTCAGGCAAGTTGCTCGTAGTGGTTGAAGTTGTTCGTCGGTCAACCCTGACGTCCTGTGATCGCTTCCGCTGCCTTCAATTGAGACTTTGCCAATAGGCAGATAAAGTCCCGTGGAATTTTGGATGGCGGATGACAAGGTGTGAAGCCTCTTGTCGAAGTCATTTATTCGCATGAGCAATCTTCTGCTTAGCTCTATGTAAAATGTATCGATTGCACTCCTTCTGTCGTCTTCCCATGGCGGGAGGCATTCGTCAGAGATGTCAAAAATCGTTATTAGCAATGACTCGATGTTCTGAATTTCCATGATATCGCTGTAAGCTGTTAATCTCTCAAGCATGCTGACAAGTACGCCACGTTGGAAATAGTTTTCAAGAGAGGTTTTAGATTTCGCCCGACATGGCAGTACTTGCAGGAACTCCTCGAATTCATCCTGTGAGATATCATTGCTGCCCACTGAGAAGATGAAATATCTATCGAAATTTTTTGGATGATGAACGCGTAGTTCTCGAAGCGCTTCATCAGCATTAAATCCACCGTGAAAAAAGCTTTCATCATCCCAGGGAAACGATGGAAAGATGTATCCCAAGAGTGGAACAACGATAGCGCTATCGGCCTCAGAACTTGTGCTCAGAATAGAATCTCTGGTGCGTTTCACTTCATCATTATCATTGTTAGAACCACTCATGTCTCTGGTTAAAAAGCGTTTTCCGCGTGGTAACGCCTGATATATTTGTTCATGCAAGACTTTCAAAGCGGTAAGGCACATCAGATCAAGGACATTAGCTGAGATGGTATCTTTCCCTTTCATGACAGATAGATCGAACGTTAAGACATTCGTAAAGATGTGCACATCCCGGAGTGTCCGGAAGAGTGGCGAGATGGCTGTGAAGGCGGATGCCCATTGAAACTCGTCGAACTGTACCCTAAGGGCTGGATCTGAAATCAGGGCGCGCGTGTCTTGTTCCAAGATCGATATAAGCTTTTCCCTGGCCACTAGGGGAAGAGGGAGATGCACTTGTACGATCTTTTTCAAGTATTCCTTCCCATTATTTTGAGTGATTAAGTCAAGCGCCTGTTCAACAATTTGACTTTCCATGAGAAGGACATAAACCAGGTTGGGAAAATCGGCATTAGCTTTGATTAGTTGAAATAAATAACAGATCTGAGAAGCAGTCAGCCGGTCGATGTCATCGATAATGATTAAGAGAGGCTTGGGGAGCTCTTTCATCGAGTCGCGTAATCCAATTTTGAAGTCTTCCATTGACGCTTCATGCAATGCAGCTTGAGCTTCTTTGAGTTCAGCCCACCGATCGGAAAATTGGTTCAGCACGGTAAGAACTTTGTCCCAGGCTATGAGAATTCCTGTGCATAAAAGCATCAGCATGAACCATCCGAAATGATCTGTCATAAATGACCATGTGAGCCCTGCTCCAGTTATGACTGCCACTACCCGTGCTATGACTTGTAAAGTGGTATTAGATACAAACCTGCCAACACGCAACTTTGCTGAATACATACGCCACTTAGCAGCCTGCTTTTGGTAGTTGGATGTGGGAGTCTTCCCCAGGGCGATTTCTATTTCCCTAAAGAACGCTTCTGCAAGCTGATTTTGCCCGGCCCACTGCCAAGGGTTGAATTCGACAAAATGATTGTTGGGCATTGAAAGACCTAGCGAGTCTTTCAGCATATTCTTTGTAGATGTTTTTCCACTTCCCCACGGACCTGAAATGGAGACAATTAGGCTTTCATTCCCTTGCCAACCTCTAATAGCGGACGCGATTGACTCAACGAAGGCTTCTCGGCCAAATCTGTCGCCTTTGAGGCTTTCTATTGGTCTATCAGGAGAGATGTTCATGGCTGAGCCGTCCCAGGACGGGGATATTCTACTTTTTGTATTGAATTTGGTCCATGGTGAGATGGCATGGGCGCAGTTCAGGCCCTGAACCAGAGGCTGGAAGAATCACCTTATGTAGCCGAGTTTCGCCCCGGCGATCGCGCCGAGGGAGGAGATGGAGTCACTGTGGCAAAGTTGCGGTGAGCAGTTGTTGAGCTTTTTCTATTGAGCCGTAGGGCTTTCGTCAAAATATTTCGGTGTTCGCCTGTATTGTTTCTGATTCATCCCAGTATCTAACCCGATACCGTATCCGCTTCAGCGAGCAATCCATACGAGAGTCACCCCTGTTCTATTGAGTGCTGTAACTGCCTGCTCTTACGGGGGTTTGAAGCATTATGGCTTCGGTCGCTCTGTCTGGTATCGAGTTTGCTCAGTCGTTGTATGTCTCTGGTTCCCTGATAAAGTTCTTGAACATGAAGCACTTATCCAGGAGGTCCGTTATGCGCAGCTCAAAATGCATCGAAACGCAGGCTCTCAAGACGAGCGATGTGAAGCGCATCAGGGAATTGCATTATGAGAACGATTTACTCAAACTTCTGTATACGGATTTGTTGGCAAAAACTGTGGTCATAAGGGGCGGTCTCGCAAGAGGTGTGAGGGAGTGCTAAGGGAAGAGAATTTGTGAGTGACCTCTTCGAGACAGACGTTCAGTTCACCCGATTGGCTCGATTATGAGCATGCGAAGGAAGACGCTTTATTTACAAGTGATTGATGTAGAGGGCTTGTTCCTTGACAGGGGAAAAGCATTCTTGCTAGCCTGGCAGCTCTAGAGAAAGCATCTAATCATCTCTCCCGATCAGGCTGTAGAATCTGTGACTTTCCAGGAACTTGTTTTTGCCCTTCAACGATTCTGGGCCGATCAAGGCTG
>NZ_JBLYIG010000206.1:0-3894 GCF_049222245.1 Nitrospira sp. BLG_2
AGAGACGGGAAGGCCGGGGGAGTAGGGTGAACCATGAGCCAGAAGACCTGCTCGGAGAATTGACCGTCGTTCCCTCGAGGCTGGGGAGCGGGTGAGGATGAAGAAGCGGGTGCAATCCTCAGGGTCTATTCAGGCCTTGGGGATTTTTCTTTTGAGACAATGGCATCGATATCGCCCCGTCACGAGCATGTGGCTTCTGATGGTGTTGTCGGTGTGTCTTGCACAGACTGCTGAATGCGGGCAAGGAGATGATGGTGAGATGAAGCGACGGCCACAGGGAATCCTCACCGGCATGCCGTTTATGGCGCATGTATCCTCGCGATCCTTTGTGGACGATGCCGGGCATAGGATCTACCTTGCCAAGCCGCCGGCTCGCGTTGTTTCGCTCGCTCCGAGTATCACCGAAATGCTGTTTGCGCTCGGGCTGGATGAACAGATCGTCGGTGTCACCGATTTTTGCGACTACCCGGACGCGGCAAAATCAAAAGCCCAGGTAGGATATTCGAACCCCAGTGTGGAAGCCGTCATTGCATTGCGGCCGGAAGTGGTGCTCGCGCCTAGTGACTTTCTCCGTCCCGATCTCCAGTCGAAACTCGAGCAGCTCAAGATTCCTGTGTTTGTACTCGATGCCCGAACATTGGAAGATATCCTGCTCCACATTCAAACATTGGGAAAGATGTTTGAGAAAACGTCGGCGGCGAATGAAGTGACTCAGACGATGCGCCAACGTATCGCCGAAATTCGGCGCAAAGTCGAGACACTGCCGGCAAGGCGCGTGCTGTATGTCCTGAATAGCCAGCCGTTGATAGCCGTGGGACCGGGAAGTTTTCTCCATCCGATGATCGGTCTAGCGGGCGGTGTCAATATTGCGGCACAGGCCGGCGTGGCCTATCCAAAACTCAGTATGGAGGCGGTGTTGAAGGAAGATCCGGAGGTGCTGATCTTCCCGAGTGAAACGGTGCCGCGCAGCGAGCAGCAACAATGGCTGAGGTGGGATTCTCTCTCGGCCGTCAAATTGCGGCGTTTTCACGAAGTCTCCTCCAGTTTATTGAATCGTCCTGGCCCTCGGATCATCGAGGGCTTGGAACAACTTGCCCGCGCCATCCATCCTGAAACATTCGGTTCGGGCGAAGAATCTGTTCATCCATGATGTTTCTATGAAGCCGCCGCCTGCCACGGTTCAATCTGCTTCCTGTGCGGAAGCCTTGTCCGGGGAGGCATGCCGGACATACCCAACACGCGGCCTTGTCGCTCAAGGCGCCATTCTCACGAATTCCCGCCGGATTGCGACGCTGGGGACGCTTAGTCTCGCGGCAATAGTGGTTGGTCTCCTCTGTCTTCACTTCGGCACGCAACCCATTGCGTATGGCGAAATCCTGCGCGTGTTTGCCGACGCCATCAGCCGCAAGGAACTCGATGGCGGGACATCGGACATCACGAGAACCATTCTCCTGCACGTTCGGCTACCGAGAATGCTATTGGGTTTCTTGATCGGATGTTCCCTGGCGACGGTAGGCGTTGCCTTGCAGGCACTGTTACGCAATCCGTTGGCGGACCCCTATGTTCTCGGTGTGTCCAGTGGAGCCGCGCTTGGAGCAGCGGTTGGAGTGTTGTTCGGAGTGGGCGCCACATTTTTGGCGGAAACCGCTCTGCCGGCCTGCGGATTTGCCGGAGGCCTATTGGCGCTCGTGATCGTGTATCGAATGGCCACTCACTATGAGCAATTGCCCATCCACAGTCTGTTGCTGACCGGAGTGATCCTGAACGCCATCTTTTCGGCTTTGATCATGTTCATCACGTCGATCCTGGAGCCGAACCGTTCATATGGAATGATGGCTTGGCTGATGGGAACGCTGACCGCTCCAACCTATGGTGGTTTGCTCGGGCTCGTTGCCTACCTTTCGATCGGGCTTTTCCTCCTGTTTAGCCAAATGCGGGCACTCAATATCTTGGCTTTAGGGGAAGAATCCGCGCGCACCCTCGGTGTCGATACGGAGCGGACAAAACGGTTGATCTTTGTCTTAACGGCACTGTTGACAGGAGCGGTCGTATCGGTCAGTGGAATGATCGGATTTATCGGGATGGTCGTGCCCCACGCGGTGCGTTTGCTTACAGGCGCCGATCACCGGCTGCTTCTTCCCGCATCGGCTCTGGTCGGCGGCACATTTCTTATGGGTGCCGATACGATCGCCCGGACGCTGATATCACCGGCAGAAATCCCCGTCGGTATCATCACGGCCCTGGCCGGTGGGCCGTTCTTTGTCTACCTCTTAGTTTGGCGAAAGGATCGCTTGGCGTGAGTGCGCGGCATGACTGCCGATCAATGCCGGAGACGACTATGGATTCAGCTGCCGTCGCCGAACGAAGTCCGGCCTACGACGTACGCTCGGTTCATTTCCGCTACCAGTCAAGGGGATCCGATCCGACCAGGTGGATTCTTGATGACCTTTCCTTCAGCGTACAAGCCGGTGAAGCGCTGGGTGTCGTCGGTCCCAATGGATCTGGAAAAACCTCCTTGCTCAAAATATTGGCGCGGCTCATGAATCCGCTGCAGGGCCGCGTCGATTTATTCGGACAGCCGTTGGCCTCTATGGCTCAACTGGAGGTGGCCTGTTCGGTAGGGGTCGTTCCGCAAGATTCCCAGCAGTTGTTTCCGTTCACGGTCGCCGAAACCGTGTTGATGGGACGATTTCCCCATCGGCCTCGGAGCCGCTGGGCGGGTGGATTTGGATGGGAGAGTGCAGACGATATCGCCATCGCGGAACAGTCGATGATGACGATGGACATCATCCATTTGGCTCATCGGACGGTAACGGATCTTTCCGGCGGCGAGCGACAACGGACCATGATCGCTCGGGCACTGGCTCAGACTCCAAAAGTTTTGCTGCTCGATGAGCCGACCGCCTTTCTCGATTTGCAACATCAGGTCGAGATCGGTTCGATATTGCACCAGTTGAAGAATGCACGAGGCTTAACGGTTGTCCTCGTCTCCCATGATTTGAATCTCGTCAGCCAGTATTGCGACCGGATTCTATTGTTGAATCATGGACGGGTGGTACGGCTGGGGCGCCCTGAGGAAGTGATCGAGCCGGAGGCATTGGAATCGGTGTATCGATGCCGAGTGTTGGTGGATCGGCATCCGGATACCGGGTTGCCGCGTGTGACGCTTCCTGGACGATCCCTGTCCGGTGGAACGTGATTATGAGAACGGGCAAAATCGCGCTGCTTCATCTGGAGACGGTTCCCGGGGCAGTTGAACAAAACAGGTACGTGATCGTCGAAGCCATCAAACACGCTGCCGGAAAAGGCGCCGCGTGGATCGTGACGCCGGAGCTGGCGGTCTGCGGACTCCAGTTCGCACACGTCGTCGGTTCCGATTGGATACAGCCGCAGCCCGACCCATGGATGCAGCAGGTTTGCAAGCTGGTCAAGACATTGAAACGAACCGTATTTCTCGGTTGCCCGGAGCGGGACGGCAATCGGTTTTACAACTCAGTCTTTGTCATCGGCCCGACCGGTGAGATCCTGGGCAAACATCGCAAGATCAATGTGGCGAGCGATTCGCTGTCATGGTCGAGTCCCGGCGGCACCGTCGCTCCGATCGAGTGCGATGGGATCAAGGTCGGTGTACTCATCTGCAGCGACGTCTATACATCGAACATAGCCAGAGCGCTGAGGTTTGAAGGGGCGCACATGCTGGTGTCGCCGGCATCGTGGGGCCCCGGCATTCACGGCCCGAACGGAGAATGGGAGCAGCGGACCCATGAAACCGGACTTTCGTTGATCGTCTGCAACCGAACGGGCGCGGAGAAAACGCTGGATTTTTGGAACGCTCCGAGTCTGGTCGTACGGAACGGAATGCGGTTGCTCGCGCACACGTCCAGGAAATCCGCC
>NZ_JBLYIG010000207.1:0-1805 GCF_049222245.1 Nitrospira sp. BLG_2
AGATGGCGCGGCGATCGAATTGCGCAAAGCCGTCGCCGTTGACCGGATCGTTGAGAAAAAACGTGAAATTCGTGAAGAGATCCAGCCGGTAATATTGGCCATACGCCTTCATGTAGAACTGGCCGCCCGACGTCGTGTCATAATGGTAGTCTGCTTGGGCGGTCGTACGCAGTGTGTTTCCTCCCTCATAGGGATCGATCGCGCCGAACCGATTCAGCGTGCCGAAATCCACGGCCCGCAACGGAATCTCGCCGGACCCGTCCCATTTGGAATAAAGAAACGTTCCTTTGACGCTGAGTTCGTCCCGTCCAGTCAGATAGGTCGTGATTTTACCCAACAGATTGGTGCGAACATACTGGTTGTCGTTGATATATGGACCATTGGTGTAATACCCTTCGGCCGCGAACAGGCTGCGCACCCGCTCTTTGGTCGGAGAAAACATCAGCATGTATCGCTGGGTGCTGAATTCCCCGCCGGCGCCTTGAATCATGCCTTCTTTCACCACCTGACGCGTTCGAAAATTGATCGCGCCTGCTGTTGAAAAATCTCCGTACTCGGGTAGATAGGCGCCTTTATTGACTTCGACGCCTTCAATCGTTTCGGGAATGATGAAGTTCAAATCGGCGTAGCCTTGTCCGTGCGCATGGCTGCGCAGATTAATCGGCATCCCGTCAAGGAAGAACGCGACATCCGTCCCGTGGTCGGCATCGAAACCCCGCAGAAAATACTGGTCGGCTTTTCCCGCTCCGCCGGAATGTTCAACGGCCAGCATGCCGGGAATCAACCGCAGAATCTGTGCCGGTCTCCCTTGAGGCTGCAGCACGATTTCTTTGTCTGGAATGAATTGCTGAGAGGAGGCCGCCACCGGTTTTTCACCGATGACGGCGATTTCCGGCACTTCCAGTACAGGCTCGTCCGGGTCATGGGCTTGGACCTGTTCCCAAAAGCTGAGAACAGCCGCAAGAGCAAGCACGAAGGTTATTGCGCGTGTCATGTCCACCATTCCTCGTCATGAATTGTGTGGACGGATGAGACGCCCACAATGGTCTCTCGACAGTCGGCTCATCGACCGGCGCAGACCCTCGTGGCCTCGCAACTCTGAACGGATGGGAATCGCCGCTAGACTTGGCAGGTTGCTTGTACGGCAACGCGAACGCGTGAGAGACACTCGTCGATCAACGTATCCATCGTGCGGCCTTCAGTCCCCACAATTTCGACCCGGACCCGATTCAGCGGCAACAACACCTTCTTGGCCTTCGCCTCAAGAATCGTTTTGGCGACTTCAGGAGTGACTTCACCCAACATCGCGCCAGGCAACACCATATTCAGCGAGGCGACAATGACATCAGCCGTCGGCGCCAGCTTGGAGATCGCCTCGGCTCCTGATGCGACCTGTTCGGCCCCGGCCTCTTTCATCGCCTTGGCCGCGGCAAGATTGGTTCCCAACGCCAGGATCTGACAATCGAGATTCAACGTTTCGCGCAACCCCGTCACCAGACGGGAACCCAATCCTCCACCGCGTCCATCGATGACACATACGCGCATGGAGTCAGACCAATCCTTTGCCGGTGGTGGTCATGGTCAATTTGCCGTGCTTGACGCCTTTCACGCTCACAAGGGCATCGGCAACTTTTCTGATTTCCGAGCCTTTTCCCTTCACCACCAACACTTCTAGACAATGGTCATGATCGAGATGCACAGGCATGCCCGACAAAATCTGCGCATGGTGGTCGTGCTGAATATCCGTCAATTTACTGGTCAGGTCCCGCACATGATGATCGGACACAAACGTGATCGTGCCGACC
>NZ_JBLYIG010000208.1:0-2880 GCF_049222245.1 Nitrospira sp. BLG_2
CAGGGCAGCGAGCCGCCGTTCAGGCCACAAAATTGGGGAAGAAAGTCGCGCTCGTCGAACGCCGGAGAATCTTGGGTGGCGTTTGCGTGGAGACCGGCACCATACCCAGTAAAACATTCCGCGAAGCGGTTCTTTCTTCTAATTCTGTAACCCATCATTTCGACCAACACATGGGCTATCCCTATCAAAGTCGCGCGACGGCGGGGCAGCTCCTCGCCCGGGTCGAAGAGGTGGTACGGCGAGAGGTGGAAGTCGTCACCGAGCAGTTGCGTCGCAACGACGTCGCCTTGTTTCATGGCGATGCCTCGTTCCGTGATGCCCACACCGTGACCGTCACTGCGGAAGACGGCGTCCGGGCAATCACGGCGGCCAATATCTTGATTGCCGTCGGCACCGTGCCGGCGTTGGCGGACAGTGTGAAGTTCGATGGGGAATTTCTTCTCAGCAGCGACGACGTGCCTCGCTTGAAGCAGCTTCCCCGACATATGGTTGTGGTCGGCGGCGGCATTATCGGCGTCGAATATGCCTCCATGTTCGCGGCTTTGAACATCCATGTCACGGTCATCGACAAACGCACCAAGCTGATGGAGTTTCTAGATTCAGAAATCGTGGAAGAACTCATTCATCAAATGCGAAACCGCCATGTCACGTTCCGCCTCGGCGAGGCCGTAGAACGCGTAGACGTGATCGATGGGCCTCCACGACGCGTGGTGTTGACTCTGGAGTCAGGGAAACGAGTCGTTTCCGAATCGGTCTTGTATGCAGCCGGACGGATGGGAGCGACGGATAATCTAAATCTCAGGGTCGCAGGTCTCACGGCGGGCAAACGAGGTCACTTAAAGGTCGATGCGCAATTTCGGACCGAGGTGCCGCACATTTTCGCCGCTGGCGATGTCATCGGACATCCCAGCCTTGCGTCGACCTCCGCCTTGCAAGGCCGCCATGTCGCGTGTCATGCCTTCGGAGTGGAAGTCGAACCGACATCGGAACATTTTCCGATCGGTATCTACGCCATCCCCGAGATTTCGATGGTGGGGCCGCCGGAACATGACTTAACAGAAAGACGAATCCCTTATGAAACCGGTGTCGCGCGTTATCGCGAGATCGCCCGTGGACAGATCCTCGGCGATGACAGCGGGCTCGTAAAATTGCTCTTTCACAGAGAGGGCCGGCAACTGCTCGCTGTCCATGCCATCGGGACGGGGGCGACGGAATTGATCCATATCGGTCAAGCCGTGCTGGATCTGGGCGGCAGGTTGGATTATTTCTTGCGCACGGCCTTCAACTACCCGACGTTGGCTGAGTGTTACAAGGTGGCTGCATTGGACGCACACAACAAACTTGCCATGACGGCGTCCTGCACGCAAAAGGAGGCCACATGAAACCAAGCAGCATGCACTTCTTCACTGTGTGGGCGATTCTTCAGATACTCACGGCCTGTGCAACGAACGATTCGGCACCGTCAACCGTCCCTTCCACAACATCGGCGACGACATCACAGATGCGGTCCTCAGACCGAATGTTTTATTGGCTCGAGGAAGCCCGAGAGCTCCATGCCATGGCAAGCCATAGAGATCGAGAGGCGGAATTGATGTTGCAGAACAAACCAGGCCCGGCGACGAACGAATTCGTAAAACAGATGCGACAGCTCACCCGTCGGCTGCATCAAGCAGCCACATATGCGGACGCGCAGGCCAACGAAGCCAAACAAGAGATTTTGCCTGACATGGTCCAGCAATTTCATTCAACGCTGCGATGACTCTGAAGACGGTCTCAAGAGCGATGCCGCTTCACGGCCTTGAGCAGGATGCAAGGCTTTGATGCCCTTCTTATGGGTTTGTTTCACTATCAAAACCCATCGGATCAGAGGCATCAGCCTCGGTGGGAAGCCGGGATTTGCCGAGGCCATAGCGGTCGAGGAGCCGATACAGCGTGCGGCGACTGATGCCGAGCAGGCGGGCTGTCCGCTCCTTATTGCCCTGCGCGGACTCCAGCATCTTGAGCACCTGTTCCCGCTGCAACGCCTTGAGGGTGCCGGGTAAGATCTCCAGACGTTCCGAATGCAGACCGTCACTTTGCAGGACCTCGGGCGGCAGATCCTCTTTGGAGAGGATCGCATGCGGGGCCAGCGCCACCGCTCGTTCCACGACATGCTCGAGCTCCCGCACATTGCCCGGCCACGCATACCCGGTCAGCGCCCGCATGGCGGCCGGCGAAAAGGAGGTGACCGGAATTTCCTTCTGATCCCCGTACCGAGCCAGAAAGAACTCGGCGAGCACCGGAATGTCTTCGGGCCGCTCCCGGAGCGGCGGCAGGAGCATCATGACCGTATTCAACCGATAGAGCAGATCCTCCCGAAACCGGCCGGCCGCGACCAGCTCAGCCAGGTCCCGGCGCGACGCGGCAATGATCCGCACATCGACCTGCACCGACTCGTTGCTGCCGATCCGGCGGATTTCCCCTTCCTGGAGGACGCGCAGCAGTTTGGCCTGTCCGGCCGGCGAGAGATCGCCGACTTCGTCCAAGAAGAACGTGCCGCCGCTCGCCTCCTCCAGCAAGCCCCGCCGCAAGATATGGGCCCCGGTGAACGAGCCCTTGATATGGCCGAAGAACTCGCTTTCGAGCAACGTGTCGGGAATCGCGCTGCAGTTCACGGCGACGAACCGGTGCGCGGCCCGGGGGCTGTTGTCGTGGATGGCACGGGCGATGAGTTCCTTGCCGGTGCCGCTCTCCCCCTGAATCAACACGGCGGTTCGGCTGCGGGAGACACGGCCGACGAGTTTGAACACCTCCACCATCTTCTTGCTCTGGCCGATCAACGACGCAGCCCGTGGGCGTTCACTGAACGCGCGCTGCAGCGAGCGATTGTCCTGGATCAAG
>NZ_JBLYIG010000209.1:0-5146 GCF_049222245.1 Nitrospira sp. BLG_2
GAAACTCCTCACCGAAGCGCTGGGCCGGCGGGTCCAGTTGGTGGGCGACGATGTGTTCGTGACCAATGTGGAGATTTTCTCCAAAGGCATTCGCGAGGGCATCGCCAACTCGATCCTGATCAAGGTGAACCAGATCGGGTCGCTCACGGAAACATTCGACGCCATCGAACTGGCCAAACGATCCGGCTATACCGCGGTGGTGTCCCACCGTTCCGGTGAAACAGAGGATACGACCATTGCGGATATCGCGGTCGCCATGAACACAGGACAAATCAAGACAGGCTCCTTGTCCCGAACGGACCGAATGGCCAAGTACAATCAATTGCTCCGCATCGAGGAGGAACTGGGGGCTTCCGCGACGTACCTCGGACGACGGGCGATCCCGGCCGGTTTGTGACGCATGCACGTGATTAAGCGCAACCGCGGGCGGTCGGATCTCGACCGCCAACAACGCGCGTCGGAGTGGGGCAAACTCATTGCGGTGGCGGTGGGGCTGTTGCTCGTGATGTCGTTTTTCTTCGATGACATGGGCATTCCGCAATATTGGGCCATGCGCAACCAGGAACAGCAACTGGAGCGGGAGATCCGTGAGTTGAAGGTCAAGAATGCGGAGCTGCACCTGGAGGTCGACCGGCTTCGCTATGATCCCGAGCGGCTGGAGGAACTGGCGCGCGAGCAACTGGGGTTCGTGCGCAAGGGAGAAACGGTCTATCAATTGGCGCCGTCCGTTCCTTCGGTTGGCGCCGGAAGCGTCGTACCGCGATGAAGTCGGGCACCGTCGTCATCATCGGGCGGCCGAATGTCGGCAAGTCGACGCTGCTGAACCGGCTGCTCGGCGAGAAGGTGGCGATCGTCTCGAACAAGCCGCAGACGACGCGAACCAGAATCTTGGGCGTGGCGCATTTGCCGGAGGCGCAAATTGCCTTTCTGGATACGCCAGGCCTGCACCGGCCGCAGGATCGGTTGAACACCCGCATGGTGCAGACGACGCTGGACACGCTCGATGCCGGTGACGTCGTGTACGTGGTCGTGGATGCGGCTCGACGAACCGCCCACCTTGACCAGGCGGTGGTGCAGGAAGTCCGCCGGGCGCTGAAGAACCATGAGCGCCAGGTCCTGCTCGTGCTCAACAAGATCGATATGGTGCGCAAGCCGCTGCTGCTGCCGTTGCTGGATGCCTACAATCGGTTGTATCCCTGGACGGCCTTGATTCCCATTTCGGCTAAGACCGGCGACGGGGTGGACCGGCTGCTGGCCGCCACTGTCGAGGCGTTGCCGGAAGGCGAGCCTCGCTATGAGGCCGACATGTTGACGGATCAAACCATGCGGATGCTCGCCGCCGAGCTGATTCGCGAGCAGATCTTGCACGAGACCGAGGAGGAAGTGCCTCATTCGGTGGCGGTGGACATCGAGGAATTCAAGGAAGAAGGGGGGCTCGCGCGAATCGGAGCGACGGTGTTGGTCGAGAAGGACTCCCATAAGGGTATTTTGATCGGCCAGCATGGAGCCCGCCTGAAACGGGTCGGCACGAATGCCCGCCTGGGGATGGAACGGTTGTTTGGAATGAAGGTCTTTCTTCAACTTTGGGTGAAGGTGCGCGAAGAATGGCGGCAGGATGAGCGCCTGCTGGCCGAACTGGGTTATTAGCATCATGTCCACACTCCCGACCGAGAAAGACACGGTTCGAGACACGCCCGCGCAGTCCGGGCAGGGCCCCGGATCGTCTCCCGCTCGGGAGGGCGGGGAGCGAGGGCCATCGAAGTTTGACCTGCTGCTGGCCAGCGTACAGAAATTGCTGCGGCGCGGGGCGATCACGAATCTCACCCGGATGTTGGGGCGCATGCACTCGGCGGACATTGCCCGGGTGATCGGCCATCTGTCTTCGCCCAAGGACAAGCGAACGATCTTCGAATTGGTGCGAGGAGAGAAGCAGCGCGGGCTTGTCCTGAGCGAACTCGACGCCGATAGCATCAACGCAGTCGTGGCGGACTTGCAGGCCCCGGATCTTGCCTGGTTGTTGAAAGATCAAGAATCGGACGACGTCGCCTATATCTTGGGCGTTCTGCCGCCGGAGCGGGCCCAAGATGCCTTGGCGTTGATGAAAGCTGACGTGTCGACCGAGGTCGCCGGCATTCTTCAGTATCCCAAGGATACGGCCGGCGGCATCATGACCACGGAGTTCTTCTCCTTGCCGGAGGACGCGACGGCTCAGGAAGCCATCCGTCGGCTCCAGCAGGCCAGCGACGCCGAGAACGTGTTCTATATTTATGTAACCGACAAGGATGATCATCTGGTCGGGGTCTTGTCGCTGCGGCAACTCTTGACGGTCCCGCCCGGGACCCCGCTCAAGAACATTATGACGCGGGATGTCATGAGCGTGATGGTCGATATGGACCAGGAGGAGGTGGCGCGGCAAGTCGCGAGTTATAACCTCCTGGCGATCCCCGTGGTCGATCGGGAACATGTGCTCGTCGGGATTATTACGGTGGATGACGTGGTGGACGTGATCCGGGAAGAGGCGACGGAGGATATGTTGAAAATGGCCGGGGCATTGGAAGAGGACGTGTTGTCCAAATCATCCAGCCTGGCGGCGGCGAAGCTCCGGTTTCCGTGGCTGTTTACCAATCTGTTCGGTAGTCTCTTGTCCGGCGCGATCCTCTGGTATTTTCGCTACACCATTCAGGAAGTGGTTGCGGTGGTCAGCTTCATCCCCGTCATTGCGGCGATGGGTGGCAATGTCGGTCTTCAGTCATCCACGCTGATTATTCGGGGGTTGGCGACCGGCTTAATCGAGCAGGCCGACGCCTGGAAGGTGTTTTTTCGCGAGATCCGTGTCGCAATTCTGTTGGGATTGGCCTGCGGCCTCCTTTTGACGTTTGTCGGGTGGGCTTGGCATGGACAGGGATATCTCGGAATGGTCGTGGGGATGTCGTTGATCGTCGCGTTCCTGGTCTCCACCAGCATGGCGACGTTCATGCCGATTCTTCTCAAGCGGAGCGGCGTCGACCCGGCGGTGGCGGCCGGCCCGTTTGTGACGACTGCCAACGACATTACGGGGATCACCATCTATTTGACCTTGGCGACGCTCCTGATCGATTACCTGCGCTAAGTCCGCCCATGTGCTTGCACCGTCCGGCGACTTGTGCCTGACCCATGCCGCTTGTTGATACCCTGGCCATCGCGCTCAAGAGTCGAAAGTGGGGTGAGGCGGACCGAATCGTCACGTTCTTTACCCTTCGGGTGGGGAAAATTCGCGGCGTGGCCCGCGGAGCCCGCCGCCAAAAGAGCCAGTTTGGAGGCGGGCTTGAGCCGTTCGTCTTGTCCCGCCTGTCGCTGTTCGAAAAACCGAACGACGCGCTGTATCGCATTCGGCACGTCGATATCGAAGAGCCGTTTCTCGCCCTGCGGGAGAGCCTCGATCGGATGGCCGCGGCGGCGCGTCTGGTGAATATCGTGGCGGCGGTGACGGCGGAAGGAGACGCGGATGCGAGAATTTTCGAAGCGCTGAAGGCCGGGCTTCAAGCCGTCCAGTTGAGCCGGGATCCGATGATGATGGCGGTCCTCTTTCAAATCCGGATCCTCGGGCAAACAGGATTTCGCCCCCAGATCGATCTCTGTGCCGGTTGTGGCAGGCGGTTGGAGCAAGTCAGCCGCCACTTTTCCGCCCGGTCGGGAGGGATGGTCTGCGCGGTCTGTCTCGCTCGTCAATCGGCCCCGTGCCTGCTCCTTTCTGCGGGTACGCTTGCCTTGCTGCAACAGGCCGTCAGGCTGCCGATTCCGCTCATGTCCCGCTTGCGAGCGGAAGGAGGAGTCCGCGCCGAGTTGGAAGCCGCGATCGACACGTTTGCCACCGTGGTCGCGGGGAAAAGATTGCCGGCGCTCGATGCATGGAGGCCTCGTGTGTGAATGCGTTGTGAGAGGAACTTCACGCTCATCACCATGCGTCGAATCGTCGCGGAGTAAATAGGAATCAGGCTATGAGCGCGCTGGCTCTGGAACCGCGAGACATGCAGTGGCTGGAAAAGGGCGTGCTCGGGATCGAGTGGACCGACGGCCATCACGGTGTCTATCCCGTTCGTTTCCTGCGGCAACACTGCCCATGTGCGGCCTGTGTCGACGAGTGGACCGGTGAACGGCGACTCCAGCCGGATGATGTCCCTCTCCTCATCATGTTGCAGGATGCGGAGCCGATCGGGCGCTATGCGTTGAAATTCACCTTTAGCGACGGTCACGAGAGCGGGATCTATTCGTTTTCGCTGTTGCGTCGATTATGCCAGTGCGATATTTGCCAGCCGGTGAAGCCGGAAGAACCAAAAAGTCGCCGACTGCTGTAAACGACTCGATCGCGCAAGGACGAAGGAATGACACGTCAGAGGCTCCATGGTCTGCGACTCCATCCGATATGTTGGGTCATGGTCTTGAGTGTCGGTTGTCTGGGCTGCAGCGGTCTGCCGTCAATGAGCGAGCAGCGGCGTCTCATCGTCGAAGGTGGGCTACCGGTGCACAAAGTGTCGCGACAGGCGGTGCTCTTCGAGTGGGGGCCGCCGACCTATCAATCTGTCCAGCCGACTCAGTTCTTCGTGTTGTCCGATGCGAGTTGGATGCCTCATTTTCGTGTGAAGGTCGGCGAGTCTCCCCCCAATTGGGACCTCTCGACGGTGTACGGGGACGCCATCTTTTTGGCTTATGAGGAGCGGGAGACAGTGCTCGGGTTTTATCAGGAGCGCCTGGTGTATCGTGAGTCACTGGGGAGGGATCACATCCGAGCAATGGGAAAAATTTGGCAGCGAGAGGCCTTGTTCAAAACTCGTCTGGAATCCTCCGCGCCCTAACCATCCATTTCTGCAGGCGGACAGGCCGACCCAAACCCAATGAATATTCTTATGGTGACATCGGAGGCGGTACCCCTTGCCAAAACCGGAGGGTTAGGGGACATGGTCACCGGTCTTTCGAACGAACTGGCTCGTCGGGGACACGATGTCAAGATCATGCTCCCGGGCTATGCCTCGGTGGACGACCATGCGGTTTCGAAAGAGCCGCTCCGCACGGTCGACATTCCCATTCTCGGCAAGACCCAATCCGCGACCATTGAGCGTCTCCTGGTTCGGCGAGAACGGGCGGGCGGAGTCCTCAGCCCCGATTATGT
>NZ_JBLYIG010000210.1:0-6154 GCF_049222245.1 Nitrospira sp. BLG_2
GAAAAAGAAGCCGGCAGCGACAGCCACCAGTAACCTCATTCTATAAATCCGATAGACGGGGAGGCGAAACCCTCCCCGTTCCCTCCCGCAAAACCGCTCAATCGTGTACGGCAGATGTCCCTATTGGTAGCTCAGGAAGAGCCCAGGGTAACGAGCGACCGAGATGTTCGACATCATGAGCGCACATATCCTACGGCATGGGTTCGGACTCAACAGTGGGACGCCCTGTCTACGCCCTCGGTGATCTCCCAGTCGTAAGCCGGCATCTTTGGTCTACATAATTACTCATGCTGATGTCCGGACCCCCATGATCAGTTGTCCGGCCTGCGCGGGCGTCGTCCGCACGGAGTCCAGCCCGCGTCATCGCCTCGTCTTCATCTGCAGTGTGGGCCATACCTTTTCCTTAGAGGAGTTGTATCAAGCCAAAGAAGAGAGCGTGGAGGAGTACGAATGGTCGGTTATCGCCTTGCTCAAACACCTGCAGATGATCCTGGGACTCTTGTTGGAGCCACCCTCCTCAGGACCCGAACGGTTTGACGTCAACAGGATCCGACGACGAGAGGAGCAGGTGCGATCGCAGATTGCCCTCATTGAGCGGGTGATTCAGGAAACCCACATGGCCACCCAGGTTTCCGTCACTGTAAAAGAGCCCTTCACCCATGAATGAAGAACGGATTAAACGGGATGTCATCGTCATCGGCGCGTCTGCCGGGGGTGTCAAACTCCTACAGTTTCTCTGTGCGGAACTGGAGGCCGATCTCCCCGCGGTGATGGGGATCGTGATCCATCGGAGCCCCTGGTTTCAAAGCGATGTCTCAGGGCTGTATGGAGCCCAAGCCCGCGTCCGCGTGCGGGAAGCCAAAGCGCATGACCCCCTTGAACATGGCACGGTCTATTTTGCTCCGGCGGACCACCATATGTTGTTTACCAACGCGCACGTCGAGTTGTCACGCGAAGCCAAAGTGCATTTCTCGCGGCCGTCCGTCGATCGTTTGTTTGTGTCGGCCGCGGCGGCCTACGGAAATCGAGTTGCGGCGGTCCTCCTCTCCGGCGGAGGCTCGGACGGAGCGCACGGCTTTATCAAGATTAAGGCAGGCGGCGGGCTGACGCTCGTCCAATTACCGGAAGAAGCTTCGCATCCCATGATGCCGTTGGCCGGCATTCGAGAAGACAGTCCCAGTGCCGCCGTCTCGATGCGTGCCTTACCCAGGATCTTGGCGGCCTTGGCAAGAGGGGAGAAGATCCATATTGAAAAACCTGGATTCGAATATGACAACGTCCGTCAGGGTTCTCCCAGCGGGTTGCGGGCATAGTCGCTCAACCTGTCCAAGCGAGCCAAGGCTCGCCGCTTCGTGCTCTCGGCGTTCACGCCTAGCCCAAAAGCATCGACCTAACGTGCCGCAGTACTAAAATGTCGGTCACTTGACCGGTCGAGGGTCAGGGACATCGACGCACAGTTCTCCGACGGTTCCATCGCCGAGGTCGCGGCCGGCGAAACGCATCCAACGGCGCGAGCCGTCTTTGCAGATGTACTCCTTTTCATAGGGGCCGATCTTGCCGGTTTTGGCCAGCTTTTCGAGTTGCGCTTCGCTCTCACCCACGAAATGGGGGGGCGTCAGCTTTCGCCATGTCAATGCGCGGCTCTCGACGTCCTTTTCAGTGTACCCGGTCATCTTGAGGAACGCCTCGTTCGCATGAACGATCGTGCCGGTCCCGTCGAAGAAAATCATCCCGAACCCCTCCGTCTCGGACATCCGCTGCAGCCGCTGCTCGCTCTTTTGCAGCGCGTTCTGGGCACGGCGACGTTCGAAGAAGTCGGCGGCCTGGCGCGCGAGCACGTCGAGCAGGCGCAGCTCCCGCTCGCCGGGGACGTGCACCTTTCGCCAGTGGGTGGAGATCACCCCGATGAGCCGGCCATCGCGCGCGGTCACCGGAGTGGACTGCACGGCAAGAATGCCGCAAAGCCGATAGCGCTCCATAGTGTCGGCGGGCGTTTGCGCTTCGGGCGCGCTCACATCGGGAATGATGACGCGGTCGCCTTCACGGAAGGCCGCCCCGCAACTGGTGCCGGTCGCGAGTGACATGGTCTCCCAAAACCGGGCCGCTTGCGGATGGAAATTTCGCCATGCGATCAGACGCATTTCATGCCCGTCTTCGTCGAGCACCTGGAGGCTGGCACAGTCCGCGCCCATGATCGCCATCGAGGCGTCGAGGATGTGCTCATAGAGCTCCTCATGACTACCATCCTTGATGAACAAGCCGCTGACCTTTTGCAGTTGCTGAGCATCGGTGAGTTCGCGCACCTTGGCTTCGCGCAGCGCTTCCTGGGCGCGCGCCCGCTCGAGCACATCCGCTGCTAGCCGGGCCAGCACGTCGAACTGCGCCACGTCGCGCTCGTTGGGTTCGTAGCGCTGGGCCCAGTGCGTGGACAACGTCCCGACCATTCGTCCATCCCGTGAAATCAGGGGCGTGGATTGCACGGCGGTGAGGCCGCTGCGCCGGTATTCCTGCAGGCTTCCGCTGGCGATGCCGGACGCCGGATCATTCACATCCAACACGACCATCCGTTGTCCATGCTCCAAGGCCGCGCCACAGGCGCTGGGCGTGTCGGTCGAAACGCGTTGCCAATAGGCGGCCGAGTCCGGGTGGAATCCGCGCCATGCGAGCAACTGCGGCTCGTCCGTTTTAGGATCGAGCATGTGCAGGCTGGCCGCATCGGACCTTAAAAGAGCGGCGGCGGCATTCACGATGGCATCGCAGATGGGCTGGATATTCTCCTGCTCGAAGAACAGCCGGCTGATCGCCTGCAACTGCTGGGTATCCTTCAACTCACATGTCAACTTCTGCTCGCTGTCGCGCAGGGCTTTTTCCGCGCTCCGTTGTTCGATGATGTCGGCGGCCTGTCGGGCGAGCAGGTCGAGAAAGCGCAGTTCTCGTTCCGAAGGGCGATGACCGGCCTCGCGCCAGTGCGTCGAAACCATGCCGATGGGCTTGCCCGCCCGCGAGATGAGCGGTGTGGACTGTGCCGAGAGCAGGCCGTCCTGGACGTGCCGGCGCATCGAGCCGCCTTCGTCAGCAATGCCCGGCTGATCAAAATCCACAAAGGAGCGTTGCCCGGACTTGAGCGCCATGCCGCAGGGAGTGTTTGAACCGGCGTCAACGCGAAAAAAGAATTCAATCATGCCTCTTGTGATGTTGCGCGCGGCGAGGAAGACGAGTTCTTGGGTATCATCGTCGAGCCGCTGCACTGTACCGGCATCGGCGCGAGTGATTTCGACAGCTGCCGTCAGAATTTCGTCATAAATCGTTTGGATGTTCTCCTCGGTGATCAGCCGCGCGCCCAAATCCTGGAGAATTTTCGTATGGCGGAACTCTTCGGCCACGGTCGCTTCGGCCCGTTTGCGCTCGGTGATGTCCACCAGTGTCAGCACGACGCCGCCGATCTGGTCGTCGGGCGTGCGGTATGGGAGAACCCTTGCCAGTAACCAAGCACCATTCCCATCCGCGATCTCCCGATCGATGGGGGCGGCATCTCTCAGCACCATATGTAGATCGTCCTGCAGGTCTCGATAATCAAGCTGGTGGCGAAGATCCGATAACGGGCGGCCCACGTCGCCGGGGATAAGACGGAAGAGGCGGGTTGCCGGCGGCGTATACCGCATGATGCGCAAATCCTGATCGAGAAAGATCGTCGCGATCGCGGTGGCGTCCATCAGATTGCGCAAGTCGCTGTTGGCGCGGGTCAGTTCATCGAGATTCAGCGTGAGTTCTTGGTTCACCACCGACAGCTCTTCGTTGATGGATTGCAGCTCCTGCCGGTTGATGTCGAGTTCTTCAGTCGCGGCGCGCAGCTCTTGATTGATGGCCTGCAACTCTTGATTGCTGCCGGCGAGTTCGCCCGACCGGTTTTCATATTGGTGGATGATGTCTTCAAGGCGCCGTCTGGTGTCCTCAAGCTCCAGTCGCAACTCGGCCATAGTCTGTTCCCGCTCGGAAGCCGGATTCGGCTCTTGAATCAGCGCGTCTAGATATGATGCCGGAGCAATCGGGGCCGGCTCGCATTGATTTGTCGCCGAGCCGGCACCGTCAAAGACAGGGCTCAGTAACATCGGAGAAGCCTGTGCCTGATTTCGAATCCCGTGGGCACGCAGCCACAAGTCATTGCCCCCTCTTACGGCGGTAGGCCGGATGTTGAGCCCGGCTTTGGGCCGATAGATGCGGTGTTGCTCGTCCAGCGGATCGAACAAGTCCCGATCCTTCGAATCAGCCGATCCCAGAAACAAAAGACCACCGGGGTCCAAGGCGTAATGCAGGGTCTTCATCACGCGTTTCTGCGCATCCGCATTCATGTAGATGAGCAGATTGCGGCAGGAAATGAGACTCATCCTCGGAAACGGAGGATCTTTGACTGCGTCATGCGTCGCAAACAACATGGCTTGTCTCAATTCACGCCTGACACGGAAGCCTTGCGGTTCCTTCGTAAAAAACTGTTCCAGTCGCTCTTCACTGATCTCTTTCTTGATCGAGTCGGGGTAGAAGCCGCTCCGCGCGACGTGGATGGCGGTCGGATCCAAATCGGTCCCGAACACCTGCACGGCGGGTGGGTCGTTAAGAGTCCGAGCGTGCTCCATCAGGACGATGCCGATGGAATAGGCTTCGGCGCCGGTGGCGCAGCCCGCCACCCACACTCGTAGGTGGTCGCCGATACCATTGCCTTCAAATAACGAAGGCACGCACCGGGACAGGGCTTTAAACGCCTCCGGATCACGGAAAAAGTGCGTCATCGAAATGAGTAGGTCCTGCGCCAGCGCCTCGGCGTCTTCGGCTCCCGCCCGGAGCAGGTGAAGATACCCGCCGAGGGTCTCGGCTCCGCACAACTGCATGCGATAGGCGAGACGCCTCAGAATGGTATCCCGGCGGTAGTACGAAAAATCTTTGGCGGTTCGGCGGCGTACGATCGACAGTAATTCCTCGATCAGATCCTCGTCGGTGTTTTTCAACGTCTCGAGGATCGGCGCCTGTCCCTCAGGGATCTGTTGCGGTCGCGCGTGACTGTCCAGCCGGTAGTATTGAACTACGCGTGCTGCAATCTGGGAGACGCGCACCACTTGCTGGGCGGCCCCGGCTGCCATTGCCGCCTGAGGCATGGTGGGATACGCAGCCTCCCGAGGGTCCTGCACGATGGTGAGACCGCCCCGTTGCTTCATGTCCTTCATTCCGGCTGTGCCATCCGCATCGGCGCCCGAAAGAAGAATCCCCACGGCGTGAGACCCGTACGTCTCTGCCAACGAGCGGAAGAAAATATCGATGGCCCTACGACGGCCCAGATCTCGCCTTTGATTTGCCAGCAATAAATAGCCAATCCCGCACGTGAGACATTTCCCCGGAGGGATGACATACACCTGATTCGCTTCGATCCTTTGTTGATCGCGCGGAAACAACACCGGCATCGTCGTGACATGTTGCAATAATCGTGGCAAGTCGCTCGGAGTCGTGGGCATGAGATGCAGAACGACGACAAAAGCTAAGCCGCTGTCCGGAGGCAAAGATTGAATGATGGTCTGCAACGGCTGCAGGCTTCCGGCCGACCCGCCGATCGCAACGATCGGAATGATCGGTGGGCTGCTGTCTGCATGGATGGTGTCTGAGCTCCGCATATGAATTACAAGTCCATATCATTAATTCCAGTTTCCGGAGTCGGCCACTTGTTCGTCATTCCCTCATGTTGTAAGTAGGAACGTTATATTCCGCGAACTCGCTCGTGATTCCGATCATTCATCTGCGAATCCGGAGTCATCACACTCGTTGATATGGTGACATCCGATCACGTCACAATCAATCCGATAAACCGATGATAGAAGGCCTGGTGAGTCCCCTAGTAGGAGGACTAGAATGTGTGAGGTAGGAAACGGTAACATCGTTTCGACGGACATTCAGACCCGGCACTTCGGACGATTTTCCAACATTCAAAGAGGGTAGATAGTGGACGACGATCATTGCAGTCCGCAACCGCAGTCTGACGTCGATCCTCAGGAAACTCGGGAGTGGCTGGACTCTCTTGAGTACGTCTTGGAGGGAAAAGGAGGAGATCCGGCTGATGCCGGAGCTCGAGACCGAGGAGCTGAGCCTCCTCTACCAGGCCAAGGGAATCCCG
>NZ_JBLYIG010000211.1:0-8835 GCF_049222245.1 Nitrospira sp. BLG_2
GAGATCGGCAAGATCGAGTTGGACAAGACCTTTGAGGCCAGAACCACCATCAATGCGCAGGTCGTCAATGAATTGGACAAGGCGTCGGAACCCTGGGGCGTGAAAGTCCTTCGATACGAGATCAAGAACATCACGCCACCGAAAGATGTGCTCAACGCAATGGAAAAGCAGATGCGCGCGGAACGGGAAAAACGCGCATTGATTTTGTCGTCGGAGGGAGAGCGCGACGCCGCGATCAATCAGGCCGAAGGTGAAAAACAACAAGTGATTAAGGCATCGGAAGCCAAAAAACAGCAACAGATCAACGAAGCGGAAGGTGCCGCGGCTGCCATACTCGCCATTGCGCAGGCCACCGCCGACGGGCTCCGCAAGGTCGCAGAATCCATCAAAGTCCCCGGAGGCCAAGAAGCCGTGCAACTTCGGGTAGCTGAGCAGTACATTACCAAGTTCGGCGAACTTGCAAAGTCGAGCAACACGCTCGTTCTTCCTGCCAGTATTTCCGATGTCGGTTCGATGATCGCGCTGGCGATGAACGCCGTGAAACAGACCGGAACTTCAGCTCCAGCAAAGTCATGATCATGGGATTGCACTGTTTGACAGACTTGCGCGCATCATCCTAGAATCGCGACTATGCAAACAATTGTTTTAACGGCTTTTGCGGACAGCGCCCGGGTCAAACAGCAGTTCGCGCATGATCACGCCGATCGGATCGTACAGGTCGCGGCACTCATCGCCGATGCGTTCCGCAACGGCAATAAAGTTCTCCTATTCGGCAACGGGGGAAGCTCGACCGATGCGGCGCATATCGCCGCGGAATTCGTGGGGCGATACTGCCGCGAACGGATGCCCTTGCCTGCCATCGCGCTGGCGACGGACATCGCCGCCATCACCTGCATCGCCAACGACTATGGGTATGAGGAATTGTTTGCTCGCCAGGTGCGGGCGCACGGTCGGAAAGGCGACATCGCCGTCGGTATCAGCACGAGTGGAAATTCTCCGAACGTGCTGAAAGGAATCGAAGCAGCCCGCGACTGTGGCTTGATCACGATTGCCTGGACCGGCGCCAACGGCGGAAAGCTGGCCGGGTTGGTCGATCATCCCTTCGTCGTTCCCTCGACGGTCACGTCTCGGATTCAAGAGAGTCACATCACGCTCGGCCACGTCCTGTGCGAACTGGTAGAGGATCATTTCCTTGGGAAAGCGTCCTGATCGGACTTCCTCGACTCGGCCTCCCGCATTGATTCCGCCGATCAATACGTCGGATCTCAAGACGTATCCGCTGAAAAAGCGACACAGCAAGGTCCGGCTCTCGGACTTGGCCGCGCCGTGGAAACGCGGGGAGTCTTTCTCGACATTCTATTCCCGCCTCCCGAACATTTTAGCGGTCAAGACATTGCGGGCCGTCACGCGCGCCATCGTGAAGGCGCATCGACGGCACCGTCCCGTCATTGCCGGGATCGGCGCCCATGTGATCAAAGTCGGGCTGGCTCCGATCATCACGGATTTGATGGAACGACGCATCATCACAGCCATCGCCATGAATGGCGCCGGGATTATTCACGACTTCGAATTGGCCCTCATGGGTCACACCTCCGAAGAAGTCGATGCGGAGATCGACGAAGGCCGGTTCGGCATGGCGGAGGAGACGGGACGGATTCTGAATGAAGCCATCACGCGTGGCGCGAAAGACGGCTATGGGTTGGGCGAGACCATCGGGCGCTACATGAACCAGACAGCCGATCAATTCCCGAATCTTGCCGTCAGTATTCTGTCCGCCGGCGCGCGACTCGGCATTCCTGTGACCGTGCATGTCGCGGTCGGGACCGACATTATCCACATGCATCCTTCGGCGGACGGTGCCGCCATCGGAGCCACGTCTTTGCTGGACTTCAGGCGTCTGGCCGCCGTCGTCGCGGGAATGGAAGGCGGCGTCTATCTGAACGTCGGCTCGGCTGTGATTCTTCCGGAGGTGTTTTTGAAAACATTGTCGTTAGGAAGAAATCTCGGTAACGCGATCGCCGAGATTACGACCGTGAACATGGATTTTCTCTCCCATTACAGGCCCCAAACCAACGTCGTGCGGCGTCCCACACAAAAAGGCGGGCAAGGCTATTCCTTGACCGGTCACCACGAAATCATGCTGCCGCTGCTCGCGGCCGCCGTGCTGGAGGAACTGACATGACACCAATCTCGGCTTCTCCAAACCTTTCCCTATCCATTTCTTCCGAAGAGCTACAGATTCGTTGGCGACACTTGAACGCACGGTACTTTGCCGGTTCACTGAGACCGATCGATATCGTCTGGAGTCAGCGCCTGACCGCGTCGGTTGGGATGTTTGCCTGTCGTCAGGGACCAAGAACCTTCTCTTCTCTCGCCAAGACTCACAGCCATCGCGAAATTCGCCTTTCTCTCCCGCTGTTTGACCAGCTCGCCGCAAGGACGCCGTACGCGGAGCAAGAGCTGCTCAACACCTTGGCTCATGAAATGATCCATCAATGGCAATTCGATATGCTGAAGCGCCGGCCGGATCATGGGCTGGAGTTCTTTCGAAAGATGACGCAGATGAATCGATCCGGAGAAGTGGCCGTTACGACGTACCACTCGCTGGAGAAGGAAGTGATGGCCTTATCGAAATTCGCCTGGCGATGCCGAGACTGCGGGCGTCTCTATCGACGACACCGAAGAACGATCCAACCGAAGCACCACAACTGCGGAGTCTGTCGGGGCCCATTGCAAGAGCTGGTGTCGCCGGCCCAACTGAGTGATGATCGTCCAACGCCCACCCTGGCTCATGCCTTAGCCTCATCACCACGGTCAGCCGGACCGACGGGGTTCGGCGGAGCGCCGGAGCAATTGACCCTTGAATTGACATAATGGAAATCGGGCTAGGCCGCTTCTTGGTTGTTGTCCGGCCGCGAACGTTCGCGCTCCTGATTGACTCGATCCAAAACACCGGCCAGCGCGTCCACCGAAATAGGCTTTGAAAGATAGTCATCCATCCCCGCCGCAAGACAACGTTCACGATCCCCCTGCATCGCGTTCGCCGTCATGGCGATGATCGGCACATGAGACGCACCGCGTCGTTCGTCGCTCGTCTCCCCTGTCTCATTTTCCGCTTCCCGTTGTCGGATCACCTGTGTCGCTTCAAACCCATCCATGTCCGGCATCTGGCAATCCATGAACACCACGTCATAACGGATACGAGAGACCGCTTCGGCCGCCTCACGCCCGTTGGCCACGACGTCAATTCGATACCCCAACCGCTGGAAGAGGCGAGCGGCCACTTTCTGATTAATGACGTTGTCCTCAGCCAGGAGAATACGGAGATCCGCCTTGGCCTTGGTTTCCGAGAGAGTATGCCGAGTGATGAGCAGTGGTGATTCTCTCGCGGCCGGCATACCCGACGTCACGGAGCGTTGCGTGACGACCGCAACGAGACAATCGTGCAATTGTTGTTCGCGAACCGGCTTGGTCAGGTAGGCTGCCAATCCCGCTTCCCTGGCTTTCTTGGCATCCCCCCGCCGGCCCAACGATGTGAGCAGCACGAGTCGGATATCAGCTCCTGCAGGTCGTTTCTTTATCACCGATGCCAATTCGATTCCATCCGTCGCTCCCATATCCATGTCCAACAGCACGACGTCAACGGGCGGCTGCCCATACTGTCGGCTGAGGATGTCCAATGCCTCCGGGCCGCTGTCGACAAGTGTCGGCCGCATCCCCCACTTTCTGGTCATCAATTCCAAGATCCTGCGATTAACGGCCTTGTCATCCACGATCAAAATGCGGAGACCAGCCAACGCCATGGCGGAAGATTCGTCGACGCGAGAGGTCTCGGCCTGCTTGCGAAGATTGACCCGAAACCAGAAGCGACTCCCTTCCCCGACCCGGCTCGCCACCCCGATCGCCCCACCCATCATCTCAACGAGGCGTTTACAAATGGCGAGCCCCAGACCCGTCCCTCCATACTTCCTCGTCATTGACCCATCAGCTTGGCTGAACGGTTGAAAGAGCCGTTTACGGCCTTCTTCGGAAATCCCGATGCCGGTGTCCGTGACGGTTACACGAATGTTCGCCTCCTCTTTTGATTGAGTCTCGGTCGTCACCTCCACGACAATATTGCCGCTGTCGGTAAATTTGATGGCGTTAGCGGTCAAGTTCATCACGATCTGGCGTAGGCGCCCCGGATCACCGACCAAATTCCTCGGCACATCGGCATGGAAGAGACAGGCCAGATTGAGTCCCTTGGATGAGGCTCGCTCCGCCATAAGGTCCAATGATTCTTCGACGGCAAGGCGAAGATCGAACTCGATGACCTCGAGGTCGAGTTTCCCCGCTTCTATCTTTGAAAAATCAAGTATGTCGTTGATGATCATCAGCAAATGGTCGCCGCAGGTCCGAACGATCTCGGCATATTCCTTCTGTTCATCCGTCAATTTCGTGTCAAGCAAGAGTCCCGTCATGCCGATGACCCCGTTCATCGGGGTCCGGATTTCATGACTCATGGTCGCCAGGAATGTCGATTTGGCTTCAGTCGCTGCCTTGGCTTCCCTCAATGCGGCATCCAGCTGGTGGTTGATCCGCTCCAACTGTCGGGCATAATTCTTTTGTGCTTGCTCCGACTCTTTCCGGCTCGTGATATCTCGAATGAACGCGCTGAAGATGACGGAGCCTTCGACAGGCAGCGGCTTCATGGCGATTTCGACGGGAAAGTGCCGCCCATCGCGCCGAAGACCGGTCATTTCGATCAGCATGTTCGAAATAGACAAGTCCCGAGGCTCAAGGAGGCCTCGAACATACTCATGATAGTGGAGGCGATGATTAGGCGGAATGATGGTGTCGGCCAATTCATGCCCGATAACTTCATGAGCAGACCAGCCGAATATTCGCTCGGCTTGGGCATTCCAGCCGACGATTCCCCCGCCGCGATCCATAGTGATCACGGCCTCCAGCGCGGTGTCGATAATGAGCCGTGTGCGGGCTTCACTCCGGTGCAATGCGGCTTCCGCTTCGGTGCGTTCGATAAATAGACCGATCTGGCTTCCAACCGTACCCAACGCCTTGAGCAGGTCCCAATCCGTATGGTGGACGTCTCGGCTGAAGAACTCCATCACGCCGAAGACGTTGGCCCTCAACCAGACCGGAAAGGCACATGCCGTGTGCAATAGTTTTCCCATGTCGCGAGATGCTTGAGCACATTCCGAATCTCGAGCGACGTCTTCGACCCACAAGGGCTCGCCGCCCGCCCAACAGCGCCCGGGCAACCCGCATCCGGAAACATAGGCCTGCCGTTTGTTGATGCCTACAAGCTCCCGCGCCAGCGTGGAATCCACGGACCAGTCCCACGCGCAGGTCATGGTTCGCCGGTCGTCCTGCACCCGCCAGAACAAACCGACATGCCAATCAAGATTCACGGCAATTGCCTGCAGGAGTTCGGGGATCGCCTGTTCGATCGTGGAGGCTTCCGCAAGGACCTTCGTCGCGGCATGCTGGAGGCCTTGACGTCGATCGGCGCGCTTTTGTTCCGTGACATCGCGGACCATACTCAGCACCGACTGCACCATACCGTCATCGGTTCTGAACGGCACCGACGTCATCTCGACCCAGCGGATCTGTCCCGACAGCCCGATGAGTCGCCCGCTGCCGCAACTCTCTTGTCCCATTCGCGCCGTCTCGTGAATCTCTTCAAGCAATCGGCGGTCGTCGTCGTGAACAAAATCGGTGATCCGCCGCGCGAGAATCTCCTCCGAGAACCCGGCATCGAACAACGCGCAACCCGCCGGATTAATTTCCAAGATCCGACGGTCATGGTCGATCACCATCACGCCTTCCGGGACGGATTCCAGAATGCTGTGCAACCAACGTTCATGGTTTCGCGAACGACCCCGTTCCGCTTCGGCTTCTGTCCATCTCACATGCGCGTGACGGGTAGCCTTGACGAGCCAGGCGATCATCGGAGCGACAAACACCAGTCCGGCGCCGCCGACAATCCACAGAAAACTGTAAAAAGGCGCTAAAATGTCAGCGCGATCGACCCGCACCAACACGGTCCAGCCTGGATCCGGAAACTGAGCATATCGGTGAGTCCTGGCGTATCCGGTCAGAACATCCGTATGGCCGCGCGGATGTTTTTCTTCAATGTATGACGGAATGCCGTTCCGGCTCAAAAGCGCCGACGGGAGTCCCATCTTCCTGAGATTCTGATTCCCTTTGCGGTACAGATCCGAATCGACAAAGATGCGGCCATCCTCGCGGAGGATTTGATATTCGACCGTGCTGAAGAATAGGCCTCCGCGATGGACCGATCTGAGCGTCTCGGTCACCAGACGCTCGATCGTGTGCGTTTCCACCCGAGTCGAGACAACGCCGAGAAACGACGGTTCGGCGTGTCCTTTCAGCGAGCGTTCGATCGGCGCGGTAAACGACACGGCTTCCATGCCCTGCGCAAGTTCATCCGGTTGGGCATCACCGAAATGGACCGTCCGTCCGTCCTTGGCCGCGAGATACCAGGACGTTGCTCGACCGTCAAACCCGATTGTTGCCGGATTGGTCGCCTCGACCACGCGACCGGTCGCATCCGTGACCCCCACCCAGATGTAGGGCGAATGAATCTGCTTAAACGTTCGGAGCAGCGCCGCACGGGAGACTTTCGACGCCGCTATTGAGTCGGACATCGTCAGAAACTGAACATTTCGGTAGTGCTCGACAAAGAGGACGTCAAGTTGAGTGGCGACATTTGACGCCATTAACGCGATCATTTCACCGGATGTCGCGATAAGCTGGCGCTTGAGGGTGATAAAACCGAACCACCCGGCCAGGAGCGTCACCAAACTGATCAATCCGATTAAGGCCAGCTGCCGGCTATAGATAGGTGGCCGTGAATGGATCAGCCGGTTCGAACGGGGCTGTTGCGACGCTCCCACCATTGCATACGCTCCGAGCACACCCGTACACATAGGCCAGCATGACGTTGGCCCTTAGAGCCCGTTACGTACTGTATCGGTCCGTTAGACGACGACTTGAGGATGAAACCGGAATATGCTCGATCTATCCGGTCCTTTTCGTACCTGGCAGGGGCTACTCCTTGTGAGGCGGATAGCGTTCAAACGCCTTCGCGATGGCCTTATTCCCAAGCTCGATATTCTCCTTCGGGGTATCTTGCAACGTCCCGACAATCGTCGCGCGCCAGACCAATTCCTTCTTGGTAGGTTCGACCAAATCAAGAACCAAGGTGCCTTCCGTATACTCATAGGTGCTGACCGTGCCACCGTATCCCGCGCCCCACCCATACCCATATCCACCGCGATAACCATAGACCCCCCCGGTCGGTCCTGTGCTCTGGATTCGCTGCTTGTCCTTGGCGCTATACCAATAGTAGGCGAGGAGGTCGGGGTGTTGAGAGAGATCGACTTGCTGAAGGCCTTTCCCGGTCAGCTCCCGCGCGACGGCTGCTTCGATCCGCTTGTGCATCAAGGAATTGTCGTACGTCTGACCTTTTTCGGCATCTACCAATCCCATGAAAGTAAACTTCCGGAAGGTGGTGAAATCCGCGGTGGGATCATGGTCGGTCTTCACATCGAACGTTGTGCAGGCGCTCAGGCCCAGGATCAAGAGGAGTAGGGCGGACTCCAATCCTCGTCGCTTCATCAGTACCTCCATCGTAGACAATTCTCCAGGGACATTCGGTTGAAGCCGCTTCTTTCAAAAGTCAGTGGTCCAGCGCGCATCAGAACGCCTGTTCCAAGGCGATTCGTCAGGCTTGAGACGCTGAGTCCGGCCTTCAACATTCGGTGCGTCGTCGATGATAGCCGTCCAGTGCGCCGAAGTGATCAGCGATGGAGGCTCAGCGGTCTCCTACCCCACCTTGTAGCCTTTGCCTTCCAGGCAGACACCATAGGCGCGATTGAACTCTCCCTGTTGCTGCTGTCGTTGAGCAGATGCTTCCTGCACCTGCCCTTCGTAGTGCATCTCGGCACGGCGACGCCGTACCGCGCCTGCCCCTCCCCCGACCGCCGCCCCGATCGCCGCGCCTTTGCCGGCATTGCCGCCGATCGCGCCTCCGATTGCGCCGAGAGCCGCGCCCCGCGCCGCGCCCCGCACGGCTTGACCTTGTTCGGGTGGCGCCGGCGCCGCGGCCATCGATGTCTGGTTCGGATCGAAGCCGGTTTGCTCCTTCGCCCATTTGTGGCAGGTGAACTGATCGAGTTCTTGCTGATCTTTGGTCTGTCCCTTTTCGGGGAAGACGAACATTTGGGCATGGACGTCGGCTGAAATTCCGATCAGACCGCTCAGTAGCGCCGTTCCGATAATACACACGACGGGTTTCATGAGTCCCTCCGAACAGTTACGTGGTGGTTTGATCATGCGGTGTTATTGCGGTCACCTTAGTTCTTATCCGGGATTCGATACGTCAATGAAGGCCATGTCGCGATGCCTTCGCCCTCTTGTTCCGCGCTCTGGAATCCGGTGACCGTCGTCGTCTGGCGAACCAATATGCGTGAAATCATCTCGCCGTCTCCTGTGATGCCGTCGAATTTTCCGGTTCCCCCTACAATCGTAAAGGGGCCGCGGCAACCTTCGAGGTCGCCCTTGCACGTGAATTTCGCATAGACCCGATTGCCGTCCTCATCGGTCAGGATGCAGCGCCCCTGCCCCGTCTTTGTCATCGACTTCAAGTCGCCTTCGGCGGTGGCGGGACAGACGATGGACGCAGCGTGCAAGGCGCCTTGGCCGTCATCGACATAGAACGTCCCGCTATACACGCCCACCAAGTAAACTTGATCCTGATCCACAGGGAAGGCAAACGACCGCGCCTTCCATGTTGCCGCGGCCTTCACC
>NZ_JBLYIG010000212.1:0-28697 GCF_049222245.1 Nitrospira sp. BLG_2
GTTCGGCGGCCAACTTCGCCAACAAAAGCGAGTCGCCGCGAAAATCGGCATGCTGGATGACTTCGTCTCGCTGGTAATTATGGCCCAGGATCATCACCCGTTCACCGAGCGCGCTCTTCGCTGCCGCTGTCCGGCGGTATAATTCCTCCGCCGACTGCGTCTGGTACTCGGTGATTGGCCTCGCTAATATCTCAGTAGCCGTCACAATACTCCTCCACTGTAAGGGAATTCATTCTACGATAGCCTCCCCTCACAATCAACGAATAGCCCTGCGAGGAAAAGCCCTAGTCGGTCGCACCAAAGGATAGTAGACGGAATGGGTCTAATAGCCGATTGACTTGGCTCCTCTCCGAGGAATACGATCGACACCAATAGCTAGGGGGGCCTTGAGGCTGAGAGTCCGACTATCGGACGACCCTCACAACCTGACCTGGGTAATACCAGCGTAGGGAAGCCGGACGACAGCGGATCTTGTGAGGGTTCAGCCGTGTTTCCTCCACTGGGGAAAGCGGCTTTTTTATTGCCAGAATGTCGCATCAAACCTTCACCTCTGCATATCGACCAACCATGAAAGGATCTCTTTATGAGCATCCCGACAAATGCAAATGGATCGGCTAACGGTAATGGGATCCCGACCTCTCCATTGACCACGACGCCCTTTCCGGCATCGGGTAAAGTCTATGTAAATGGGACGCTGCCTGGGGTCCGCGTCCCGATGCGAGAAATTAGCTTGACCCAGACTAAAGGAACGAATGGGGCGAGATCACACAATGCTCCTATTATCGTCTATGATACCTCGGGTCCTTATACTGATTCCGCTGTCACGATCGACGTCCGGAAGGGACTTACGCCATTGCGACGCTCCTGGGTGCTCAGCCGACAGGATGTTGAGGAGCTTCCGCAGGTAAGCTCCACTTACGGCCGCGTCCGTGCAGCCGATCCGAAGTTGGCCGAGCTTCGTTTTCAACACATCCGTGAACCCTTGCGGGCGAAGCCTGGCAGAAACGTAACTCAACTGCACTATGCGCGAAAAGGCATCGTCACACCGGAAATGGAATTTATCGCCATTCGTGAGAATCAATCGCGCCAAATCGAATCGGAGGCTGCATCCCAGAACGGCCATGGAGGTGGCGTGAAACAGCATCCGGGGTTTGCCTGGGGGGCCAACATTCCTCGGGTGATCACACCCGAGTTCGTGCGCGACGAAGTCGCCCGGGGCCGCGCGATCATCCCGTCGAACATCAACCATCCGGAAAGCGAGCCGATGATCATCGGCCGCAACTTTCTCGTGAAGATCAATTCCAACATCGGCAATTCCGCCGTCGCCTCCTCCATAGAAGAGGAAGTCGAGAAAATGATCTGGTCGACTCGCTGGGGCGCCGACACTGTGATGGACTTATCGACGGGCAAAAACATTCACGAAACGCGCGAGTGGATCATCCGCAATTCACCGGTGCCGATCGGAACGGTGCCGATTTATCAAGCACTCGAAAAAGTGAACGGCAAGGCGGAAGACCTGACGTGGGAGGTTTTTCGCGATACGCTGATCGAACAGGCGGAACAGGGCGTCGATTACTTCACGATTCACGCCGGCGTGCGCCTTGCCTATGTGCCGATGACCGCAAAGCGAATGACCGGCATTGTGTCGCGCGGCGGTTCGATCCATGCGAAATGGTGTCTCGCTCACCACCAAGAAAACTTCGCCTACACGCACTTCGAAGAAATCTGTGAAATCATGAAGGCCTACGATGTCGCTTTCAGTCTGGGCGACGGGCTCCGACCGGGATCGATCGCGGATGCCAATGACGAAGCGCAGTTCGCCGAGCTCGAGACATTAGGCGAGCTCACCAAGATCGCATGGCGGCATGATGTGCAGGTCATGATCGAAGGACCTGGCCATGTGCCCATGCACATGATCCAAGCCAACATGGAAAAGCAGCTCGAAGCCTGCCATGAGGCGCCGTTCTATACACTGGGACCGCTTACGACCGATATCGCCCCTGGGTACGACCACATCACATCGGGCATCGGCGCTGCCATGATCGGCTGGTACGGCTGCGCCATGCTATGCTACGTCACCCCCAAGGAGCATTTAGGCTTGCCGACTCGCGAGGACGTCAAGACGGGCGTCATCACCTATAAAATTGCGGCGCACGCGGCCGATCTGGCCAAAGGTCATCCCGGCGCTCAAACGAGGGACAATGCTTTGTCGAAAGCCCGCTTCGAGTTCCGTTGGGAAGATCAATTCAACCTCTCCCTTGATCCGGAAACGGCCCAGCAGTTTCATGACGAAACGCTCCCTGACAACGCCGCCAAGGTCTCGCATTTTTGTTCGATGTGCGGGCCACATTTTTGCTCCATGAAAATCACGCAAGACGTCCGAGATTACGCCGCGCAGCTCAAAGTCGATGAGCAACACGCGATTCAGATCGGCATGAAAGAGAAAGCAGAAGAGTTCAAGAAAACCGGTTCGGAAATTTACCGGTAGGAGCGCCCCATGGCTAAACCGAGACCTGCACCGTTACGAGAACGAGATATCACCCGGCAGATCGCCCGGGAATACTATAAAGAATTTGATCAGCTGATCGAAAACGACGTCATCATCGTCGGTGCGGGACCGTCAGGGCTGATTTGTGCCCGTGACTTGGCCGCGATGGGATTTCGCACACTCCTCATCGAGCAAAGCCTGGCTCTCGGCGGTGGATTTTGGTCCGGCGGGTATCTCATGAACAAGGCGACGATCTGCGATCCGGCGAATGAAATTCTCGAAGAGATCGGGGTGCCTTGCAAGAGGATCAAAGAGTGCGATGGAATGTATATGGTCGATCCACCGCACGCCACAGGGGCCCTGATAGCTGCCGCGTACAATGCCGGCGCCAAGATCATGAACCTGACACGAGTGGTCGATTTGATCCTGCGCAATGACGGCCTCCTGGAGGGAGTCGTCGTCAACAGCACCACCGTCGAAATGGCCGGTCATGATATCATCCACGTCGATCCCATCGCCCTTGAGAGCAAAATCGTAGTTGATGCCACCGGCCACGACGCAGTCCTGGTCGAGCTTCTTCACAAGCGGAACTTGTATAATAAAGTCCCGGGAAACGGCGCCATGTGGGTCGCGCGATCTGAAGAAGAGGTCATGAATCGTACCGGAGAAGTATATCCCCATTGCTTCGTCATCGGATTGGCTGTCGCCGCCGTCTATGGCACTCCAAGAATGGGCCCTGCCTTCGGCTCGATGCTGCTATCCGGACGATATGGAGCGGAATTGATTAGGAAGAGATTGAAACAGGAGTAACGAGAGACAGACGATACGTTGATAGCCTGCAGGTTGATCAAAAAGTCATCCCGCAAGGCCACAGGGGGCGCGGACCCGGAGGCGTACTTTTCAATACCTTGAGGAGTTCGCACGACCGAGAACGAAGCTGAAGGCCTTTTTCAGCTGACTGACCATGGATATTCAGGATTTTTTAATCCAAGGCGAAGGACGCGAGGAAGACAAGCGCCAGGCGTGGGATCTCTTTCAGCAGGCCTATGAACAACAGATGAAACGGGAACTGGAAGAGGCCGTCAACCTTTACAAGAAATCGCTTGCCACTCATCCCACGGCGGAAGCCTACACGTTCCTGGGGTGGACCTATAGTTGGATGGGACGGATTGACGAGGCAATCGAGGAATGTCACAAGGCCATCGAGCAGGATCCGGACTTCGGCAACCCGTACAATGATATCGGCGCCTATCTGATCGAGAAGGGGGAATTCGAAGAGGCCATCCCCTGGTTTCAGAAGGCGATACATGCCAAGCGTTACGAGAGTCCGGCCTATCCGCACCTCAACCTTGGTCGCGTGTACGAGCGAAAAGGAAACTGGACGGAGGCCATCGATTCGTATAAGAAAGCGCTGGCCCTGGACCCAAACTACGGATTGGCCAGAAAAGCACTCGGACGTTTGGTCAGTTCACTAAACTAGGAAGGGAAGTTTGATTTTTAGGGTAAGTTTAGTTCCCGAAACTAAAAACTGAAGACTCAAGGCTTCACACAAAATAATCGCACATGAACCAAGCCACGCAAACCAATCCAAAAATGGTGCTTGTCGCCATTACGGATCTTTTCTTCTACACCAAAGTCCGAGACGCATTACGCCAACCGGAATACCAGCTCGAAAAAGCACGTACACAACAGGATATCGTCGACAAGGCCCTTTCAGCTAACCCAGGGATGATCCTCTTCAATATGAACGACTTGACCCTTGACGCCTTTCAAGCATTGGAAAAACTGAAAACCGATCCGCGGTTAACGAACATTCCGACGCTGGCCTTTGCCAACCATGAAGAAGTCGATACCTGGAACCTGGCGAGAAAGCTTGGTGTGACGAAGATCGTCTCCCGCAATGAGTTTTCAGCCCGCACGAGGGAGTTGGTGGAAGAATTGCTCGCGTCAGGCGCTCGCCTCACATCTCACGGTTCATCTCTCACGGATTCTCAATGAAACGATCCCGGCTTCACGAGCAACATGCCCAGCTCGGAGCGACGTTCGAGGAAGTCACCGGCTGGGAAATACCGGCCCACTACGGCGATGTCACGGCCGAACATCGTGCCGTCCGCGAGGCAGTGGGAATAGCCGATCTCTCCCATCGTGGCAAGCTTCGGGTCACCGGCGAGGACCGTCTGAAGTGGTTGCAAAGCGTGATCAGCAACGACATCCTTCCTCTCCAACCAGGGCAAGGCCGCTATTCCAGCCTGTTGACTCACAAAGGCAAGATGCTCACGTACTTCCGCCTGTACGTGCAGACGGAAGCCGTCATGCTGGAAGATGTCGGCGAAATCGGGGAAACCACGTTTCAGGCCCTACGTAAATTCCTGCTCTACGGGACCAAAGCCAAGGTGGAAAACTGTGCAGAGAGCTGGGGGCTGCTGTTGATCAGCGGACCGAAGGCTACGCATGTGATCCAGTCCGCGTTCGGTGTGGACGTCACGGATTTAAAGCCAGTCGATTTTGTCACAGCACAGATAGGCGGACATCATGCCCTGGTATTACGCACAGAAGAAACGGGAGAGGTTGATATCGAGGTGCTGCTCCCTGCGGATAGTCTCCTGTCCGCCTGGACAAGTGCCCTACAGGCCGGCGATAAGTTCGGCATGAAAGCCATTGGAAGCCACGCGCGGGAAGTCTTGCGCATCGAAGCGGGCCTTCCGAAGGCCGGACCAGATTTGAACGAAGAGATTGTCCCGCCTGAAGCCAATCTTGAGGGAAAGGCTTTCAGTTTGAACAAAGGGTGCTATCCGGGACAAGAAGTCGTTGCACGCATGGACACCTACGGCAACGTGCGTCGCAAGTTGGTAGGGTTGGTCCTTTTAGATGCAGTCGTTCCGCCGCATAGGTCCAAACTATACAGCGGTGATCGCGAGGTGGGGTGGATCAGCAGCGCCGTCCGTTCTCCTCAGCTCAACAAGACCATTGCTTTCGGATTTCCTCTGCGCGATTTTAGTCAACCTGGGACGGAACTGGCCGTGGAAATCGAAGGCAGCAGACATCCAGCCACCGTTCAGACCATGCCCTTCTACGCCAAGCAATAACACCAGACCTCGCGAAGACATATGTCTGCTGATGAACAGAAAGACGGCATTCAAACCACTCCGTATCAGGAAGCGGGGGAACTTGCGGGAATAACGCGCTTGGTAGACGAATTCTACCTCAACATGGATTCCCTGCCGGAAGCCGAGATCATCAGAAACATGCATCCAGGGGATTTAACTGAATCGCGAAAAAAGCTGACTTATTTCTTATGCGGCTGGCTTGGAGGTCCCAAACTGTTTCAGCAGCACTATGGACCGATCAGTATCCCAAGTTTTCACACGCAGTTTCCCATCGGGTACGAAGAACGCGATGCCTGGCTGCTCTGCATGCAACGAGCCATCACCGTCCAACCGTACAGTGACCAATTCAAAGACTACCTCCTAGCCGCACTCCGCATTCCAGCGGAGCGTGTCAGAGAAGTGAACGCAGGAGAGTTTTAGTGCCCCCTACACCCCCATCCTCCTGCACAGGCTGATCGGTTTCCCGTCGGATTACCCCCTACGCACCTTTGGATACATCTCTGCATCCTTCAGGATACAGGGTCTCTATCTTCACGAGATCCGCTTGAAGAACCGTATCTCTTTAAAATAAGCACGATGAGCGAAAACTTCGACACACCCTTAATCAATCACCTGGCTTCTCCTTGCTGCGCCGATTCCCTCTCATGGGTCCGCCGCTCTACCTGGCTCTCAGGAGGCTTGCCTAAATTAAGGAGCTGTGCCACTCGTAATCCTGAATTATGTGGTTTATCTCAGCAGGCGGGGAAGTCATTACTGGTACGCGTCCAGATATGGGATCGCGGGAGGACATGATATGTTGATTTCCTACCGGAATCGCCAAAGGCGAATGGCAAGAGCCATTGAACCTTGGCGATACGATAAACACAACGGCGAAGATAGGCGCTGAGGCCTTTTCGCCTGACGGCAAGAAATTCCATGTAGCTGGGGACGCTGTTCAAAGCACGGATCTCCCCGCCGCTTCGTTGAAGTAAACAAGTCGATTCGTAAGATAGCAGCTACTGGTAATACTGGGCTTGGGTAACAAAAAGGCTGGTGTAGAGGCCCTGCTGCGCCATCAATTCATCATGCGTCCCTTGCTCTACGATTTGTCCTTCATTCACGACAAAGATTCTATCCGCCATTTTGACGGTGGACAGCCGATGGCTGATTAAGATCGCCGTACGACCCCGTGCAAGGTCATGAAACCGCTCGAACAGCTCTGCTTCTGCCTTGGCATCCATCGCGCTGGTGGGCTCATCTAGAACAAGGATTTGTGAGTCTCGAAGAATGGCTCTGGCAAGTGCTACTTTCTGCCATTCACCGATACTCAGTTCATGACCACCCTCAAACAGCTTACCCAGCAATGATTCGTACCCATTCGACAAGCGCTCGATCGTCTCATGAACTCCGGCTTGCCTTGCCGCCTGGGCGATGGCGGACTGTTCAGCGCCAGAGGCCTTTACACCCAAAGCAATATTGTCTTTTGCCGATAGCTGAAACTTCACAAAGTCCTGAAAAATCCCGCTGACGGCGCTACGCACATCAACAATGGCGTAGTCACGAAGATCTGTCCCATCGATCGTGATGCGCCCCCCGGAGGGATCGTAGAGACGGCACAGAAGCTTCACCAACGTTGTCTTCCCAGCGCCATTGGCTCCGACAAATGCGACATGCTCGCCCGCTTTGATCGAAAAGGTGAGATTCCTGATGGCCACCCGTTCTTCATGTGGATATTGGAATGACACATGATCGAACACAATCCCCTGTCCCATTGGGCAAGGAAACGTTTTGGGACGCACTGGTGTGGGCAAACGCGATTGGATCCCCAAGAATTCATCCAAGGTAGTAAGGAACAGATTGCTTTCGTAGAGTTCCGCCACGCTCCGCCCGACACTCTCTAAGAATCCCGACGCTCTCTGCACAGCCTGAAAACAAATGACAAGGTCGCCCACAGTGTATTGTCCATGAAGGGTTCGCATTACGACAAAGCTGTAGACCCCGAATATGCCTGTGATTCCGATCAGTTGCGCCACAGACGCCGAGAGCGCCCAGCGCCGTTCCAACGCGATTCGTTCTCGACAGAGCGTCGAGCGCGCATCTAGGAACCATTGCCTGAGCCGAGGGCCCAAGTCGAACAACCTGACTTCTTTCGCGGCAATGGCTTGTGTCAGAAGCATATGGACGTACCAAGCCTTCCGCTCAAGCGGCGTCCGCTCGCGTTCCCAAACAAATAACCGGTTGGATTGCTGTAAGCGGACGGCAAAATAAGGGATCGCCGCCAGTATCAGGATTGGAATCACGCCCCAATGCAGCCACCAGAGAACCGCCCCCATGGCGATCAATGAAATGGTGCTCTGACCAAACTGAAGCAAGGCATTGAGAATAGCCGTCGGACGATAAGGAGCCTCTTGCTGTGCGCGGTGCAGCGTATCTTGATAGTGCGGATTCTCATAATACTCAAGATCGACTTCTACGGATTTGGCTTGAAGGAGCGCATACATGTGGTCGGTGACGATTTGAGCCTGAATTCTGGAAATCAAATCCCCTACGGTGGTCAACATGGCCGTAACCGCCGCGACACCGGCTATGCCTCCAAGGATTGTGAGTATGCGCGTCAACGACGAGTCGTCCATTGGGGTCTTCAGCACTTCGATCACGGTATCGATCAACAGCTTCGTAAGGTATAACACCATCAGCGGAAGGAGCCCCTGGACCACGCGCACCACGATACTGGCGACAGCTAGACTCCGATTACTTCCGCAAACGAGCGAGAGCGCACGGCGGACCGTCGCAAGAAAGGAGCCTATGTGCTTCTTGCTGGCTTTCATAAGCAATCGCCTCATCGTGTGACCACACTCGCCAGGTCTTGAAGCCCTTCGCATTTACTGATGGCTGGCTTGGACTTGATTCAGGCCGGGTGTCTGCCCGCAAGGATAGGAAAACGTGACGGTGAAAGACTGCCACTGCTTGCCTGGCTCGTAAAATACCTGGGAGTTCAATGTGAGCCATGCGTGGCCATCGAGACGCGACGCTTCCTTTCGCACTCCACAATGAAAACAAACCGGATATCCTAATTGCCGAGCGAACCAATAAAGCGTCAATGATCGGGGAAAACAATTTCCTTTTTTATTATAGGGAAACAGCCGGAGCCAACGATCCACATAGCCGACTAGGCTTCTCATCACGGTGTCATCGCATTCCCTCGTCGCTGAAAGAGTGTTCAGTTGTTCGAGCACCAGCGGCAAACTCTTGAATCGCAGTGAGAGACGAATCCATAGTACGACCAAACCGACGTGGAGTACGGTCCAATACTTTTCCAATCGTGCAGTCATGATACGTTCATTGTCGCAAAGCTCAATGCGATCAACGTCTATCCAAGGATATTTAGCCAACGTGTGGAACCCAGCGATTGACAGCACTGCGGATTGCGGGTGAAAGCAGGAACTTCAATACTCGATGCGCTGGAATAATGATGTTCGCGAGGCGCCGCAGCGAAGTGCGCCATCGAAACCACGGTGGGGGAGTTGTGGCGAGATGGCTATGGGCTCGACAGAGCATCAGACCAAAACACCAACGCTCCCACCATGAATCTTTCAGAGCGAAGTAGAGAACTGTAGCCTGCTCCTCGCTTATTCCATCTTGGCTGTTTGCCAGTAAGCTAGCCGGCATACGACGCGACAGAGATTGTACATCTGAATCTTCCTTGAGTCGCTCCAGTACTATTTGAGGGAGAGGAGCATCCAGTAGGCGATGAGCGAGAAACAAGCCCATGGAGAGCATGCGTCGACAGCGCCAATCCGAGGCACTCGCAAAACATTGCTTCCAATCCAGAACAGGATGCGCGTGAAGTAATTCAGCTACGTCACACACCCATTTGAGATGTTCCCACGCATGCTTCGACCCGTGCACGCACAGGACAATTAAGAGATCTTCTGGTGCCAAGCCTTCAATTGTGTGGTTCTCAAAAGCCACAGGTATCCTTCGCCGCCAGACTTCAGAACGATCTAACCGGAATGCAAAGTGTCGATCTGCCATCACCCACTGCAGATCAACTCGAGAGAGCCCACGCTTCTTGATATACACATGATGTGGGCCTTCTTCCTGGTTCCTTTCACTAGGCTCTTCCGCAGAGGTTTTCCTCTCATAGCCATGAACCAATAAGATATTCTGTGCTTCCACAATGGAGGCTTCAGGGATAAGAAGGTCAAGATCGGTAAAATCGCGAAGGGACAGATCACCGTACGCCAACACTGCTAAAGTTGCTCCCTTGATGGGGATGACGGGAACTCCACCTGCGGTAAACGCTTTACATAAGACAACAAGTTCTTGGGCAAGCGATTGGTTGAGCAACGCACTCGCCTGGGTCAGTTGGCGTAGCCGAATCAATGCTTCTGTAGGCACGAAATCTGATGCGATAGTGGATAGATTTCTATATAGCAGCGGGACGACGCCATGACTCCGCGCCATATTAAGAAGAACGGGCCAGTCAAGCGATTCCTGCGCTCGCTGCCGGATACAGGCTTTGAGCTTATTGGGTACGACCGTGCGAGCGCACCAAACCAGAAGTTCCGATTCCGGCAGCAACGGAACTGCCTCAGTGGCATGGCATATTTTTATCATGTTGTTTGCTCAAGAAGTGGAGTGATTAGTCTCGGAAGATCAAGGATGTCACGGCCAAAGTGCAGGCGATAACAATCCACCTGTTGGACTATTTTGGTTAAGACGTGAAATTCTCGCCTTGCTACGTCAGCGTCATAAACCAGCAATGCCTGTGGCAGGAGCATTTCCAATGCTCGACTCTTGGGAAGACGTTCAAGATGGCTATGTGAGGCGTCGATCACATGTGGAAACAATACGAGACCGGGACGACAATGCTGACCCATCGATGTTGGATAGAGCTCTTCCGCATAGAAGGCTCGCTTGGGGAAGCCGGGACGAAGTATGTGATCCGGCGCACTTCTGAGTTCAGGAAAAAACGCGATCGTCTCTTCGGTTACATTGATCTTGATCGGAAAGGGCAAAATATCGACATGTGTTCCAGCGTCTCTGAGCAATGGATGATCATCGGAAAGATAGCGATAGCCTGATCGAAGCAGCGAGATAAACGATGTCGTCTTACCGCGGCCGCTATTTCCAGGAATCAAGACGGCCCGGCCATGCTTTTCCAATGCGGTTGCATGAATAGTATAGAGTCCTTCGCGTCGCAACAGTTCGATCAAGGCCAGATGAAACAAATACTCGATCAAACCCTCCGGCATAATCTCGGGCTTGATCAAATAGCCGTCGGCTTTATGTTGCTTGCCGTCTATCACCAGAACTCCGACGTGGGGAAAGTCCGCTATTAAACGCCCGCTGTCATGAAATACCTCATACGGCAAACCTGTCTCACGGCGATCTCCAGACTCTGCGCCCGTTCCTGAAGATAGTCGATGTGCTGACGACGACTTGATCAGTGGAATATCAGCTCGGTTCTGGACAGCATGAAACCACAAGGTGAGGGAGGCGGATTCATCGAGCGAGTCTCGCCGAAAGTGTTTCAGCAATTCATTTCCTGGCGCGGCAAGGAATGGAGATGTCGTGACATATCGCACCGATGTACCGTAAAGAGAGAAGATATATTCGGTTATGGGCTGGTTGACTGCACAACTCGTCATGCTTCTCCTCGAATCGATAATCTCCATTCACGACTCGACATGGGTTGGGAGGTAGACTGGCTGCTTCTCACGAAACAGCCAGCTCCCGGCCTATCAAATTTTAGTGACGGCCCCAATTGCCCCAGTTACCCCAATTGCCCCAGTTACCATATCCATGCCCATGGCCTTTGCCATTGCCGTAGCCCGAACGGGTTGCGGTGATATCCCGCAATAGTTCGTGCTTGACAAGAGTCGGCTGGACATATGACTCTTTCTGTTGTGCCTTCATGCTGTTTCACCTCCTTTCCTGTTGAAGTAGCCCTTCCTGAATCAACTGGTTGACCAAGGTGACGAGTTCGTCGAGGGCCCGTTCGGGAGCGACCTCAAAACGGTCACAGAGGACCGCATGGATGTCGCTGATTGTATTGTGACCAGTACACTGCTCCCAAATAACGCCTCCTAACCGGTTCAAGGTATAGTACCGGCCGGTACTCAGATCCAAGAGCACTGTCTCGCCATCCATATTGGTGCTTTCGACATTAAGACTGGGCCGGAGAGCGATGTGATCAAGTATCGTATGATCGACGGAACAATCTGGCGCGATATGGAGTTCAGACACACGTGAAGCGTCAGACATAGGGTTCCTCCGTAAAGCTGTGGTTCAAACTGCTCGATACCTTGCGTTACCAGGTGTTTTTTCTGTGTATCATGAGAGGATTTTCTTGGTAATTCTGCTTTCGAGGGAATAGGGAGGATACAAGTAGGGTAGAGGAATGCTTCAAGTCAGTGGAGTTCCACGCTCTTGCAAGAGGAAGGCACTTTTACAATCGTATCTGGGGCTATGAAGTATGAAAATCCCCAAGACCGCTGGTCGGGGCCGAGATAGAGACAGGCACTACCCTCCACCACATCTGTCCCTGTGAGAAATGGAATGATGCAGGTTAATGGTTCACCAGAAATCCAGTTCCAAACTGCTTAGTAGTTGGTCCCAAACAAAGAAGCATATACCGAGGTTCCTTTTGAAGTCTCAAGCGGAGAACCCCGGTCCTAAAATTGCACCCATCTTCACATCAGTTACACAACTCTACGAAATTGGGAATTTCATGACTTCGTGTGCAGGCTATTGCCTGCGATATGTACTCACATAAATACACCGTCAATTAGATATAGATGGGCCTTGAGGCTTCCCATGGGCAAGGCCTCAATGGGACCATTACCAAGGAGGAACACCGTGAATATGATTGATGTGGAAATTAAAAAAGGAGAGCGTTTTGAATTTGGCAAAAACTGGCAGAGCTTCTTGCTTACCTTAACGGATGAAAGAATTGCAATCGCCGAGGATTCAATAAAAGATATGTTGAGAATTGATGATCTGAACAACAAATATCTCTTAGATATCGGCTCCGGAAGTGGCTTGTTTTCATTGGCCGCTCGCAACCTTGGTGCCCGGATTCATTCATTCGACTATGATCCCGCCTCCGTCGCCTGTGCTCAAGAACTCCGCGCCCGGTACTTTCCTAACGATCCCAATTGGACTATCGAGGAAGGTTCCATTTTAGATAACAACTTCCTCAAGTCACTAAAGCGCTTCGATATCGTTTATTCATGGGGTGTTCTTCATCATACGGGGAACATGTGGACTGCTATCGAGAACGCGGCCTCGTTAGTCAAGGACAACGGCGTGCTATGCATCGCGGTATACAATGACCAAGGACGACGATCACGGCTTTGGAAAATGGTCAAGCGGATGTATTGTTCAGGTTTGCTGGGGAAAACCCTCATTTCGTGTGTCTTCGTTCCGGTTTTCTTTATGCGCACCCTACGGGTCTGTGCTGTACGAAGGGAAAACATTTTTGTCGGGTATAAGAAGCGACGGGGCATGTCCATCACACACGATTGGTTTGATTGGCTAGGAGGCTTGCCGTTTGAAGTTGCCACGGTTGAAAGAGTGTTTCATTTCCTTCGAGAGAGAGGCTTTCGGCTTAGCAACATTAAGACCACCAATAGTCTCGGTAATAATCAATATGTCTTTATTAGAGAGCGTGATCAAGTTGCCGCGGTCCATCGGCTGCCAGCCAAGCAGATAGTCACCACCGGCGGCCTGAAGCATCGTATACAACAAATGTGAACATCACGGGTAGTCGATTGGGAATGAGTGAGCAGAGAGATGTAAGCATGTGAGCTGATGCCTAAATCATATGTCCTTTTTGAGCCTCCATCGTGACATATGCCTTCTTGGTGTTCAAATGCTCACCGTTCCGGATTGCGTGCCGCGGTGACCGCCGAGGCAAACTTCAGCAGACTCGCCCGTTCATTGTCGTCAAGCGCCAACAGCAAATGTGTTTCCTCACCGTGCATCAAGCGAAGGCTTAAGAACGGCTCTTCCCGACGCTTCTCTCGGTTGTCCCACATCGCGTCGATCAGCTGCACCTTGTCCAGTTGACCGACCGACACAACGTCGTACCTGAAATAGGAATCACCAATGACGATGTCGAAGACCACATTGCCTGCGGTCAACAGCACAAAATTGAACCGGCCTTGATCTTCGTACCCTTCGGGTAAAAACTTATTGACGTGACAGAATGCGACTTTTCGGTCGCCCAATGCCTTGCGAAATTTCTCTCTCAATGCGTCATAATCGATTTGCAGAGCCTTTTCATCCGGCCCGGTCGCCGCTACGGCCGCCGCTTCCGCTTTCGAGAAAACATCTTCGGCGGACATCAATCCTGACATGGCATATGCTCCTTGCTATCGTTGAAGTGACTTAACAAATGACCTCGGGAGCCGTACGGTAACCGGCCATCTGCCGCAATTGCAAGGGGCTTGGACGGAAAGATTGCCTACGGCCTAGCCGGCACAACGTGAGAAAATCGCTTGGTACCCGCCTCATCCACCACCGTCACTTCGAACACATCCTTCGTGACACGGACCAGGCCAAAGTTCTGATACCCCGACTCATTCACCAGTCGCAAGGGATGCAGTTCATCGCTGGCAGCGGTAAGCCTTCCCGGTCTGGCCGAGAGAGGACCTACCATATACTCATGAAAATCGATGACCCCGTCTTGATTAGGATCATAGGCGTTGGCTTGGACCCAATGCACATCTCCGGCAAGAAACACAACGTTCTTGATCTTTTGCCCGAGAATGGCATCGACAATCACCTGCCGCTCCCTGCCAAAACCGGTGCCGGTCGGCTCACTTCCCCACCCATCGTTCCCCAGTCCAACTTTCTCGACCGACAGTGGAACGGACGTGGCGATGACTTTCCAGGTTGCCGTAGAGGCGCGGAGTCCATCGAGCAGCCATTTCAATTGCGCGTCCCCCAGCATCGTTTTGAATGGGCCATCTCTGTCCTCGTTCCGGCTGCGATACTGCCTTGTATCCAGTATGAACAGTTCGAGATCGGCCCCGTATCGAACGCTCCGATACATGCGATGTGGATCCTCCTCCGGAGAAGCGATCGGCCAGTATTCGCGTAATGCCTGCCGGCCTGCCGGCATCTGTTCGTCATACGGACCGGCAAAATCGTTTCTCACTTCATGGTCATCCCAGATCACATACACCGGCACCGTCCTCAAAAATCGCTGGAGTGCCTCGGCACCGCGCTGATAGCGGTGCCGCACTCGATAGGTCTGCAACGTGGTCGCTTTGAAATCGGCACCCGGCTCGTTGGGCGGAGAGGGACAAATATCGTCGCTATAAATCGTATCGCCGAGAAACAGAAAGAAGTCGGGATGTTGTCGACGGATGATGTCGAAGATCGGATAGCCGCCGGCGCCTTGACGACATCGCTTCTGGCCACCGAGATCTCCGCTCCAGGCAAACGTCACCATGGCGTGGGTCTTATCGTCCGGCAAGGTAGTGAATTCGCCCACGGCCGCAAGAGTCGTAGAGAGCTGTCTGACGGACTGGTCGGCAGAACCGATCAAGACATGATATCGATAGCGTGTTGCTGGGATCAAATCTTCTAGTGGAATAATCAGGGTATAATCCGTCTCCGCGGTCGTCGTGACGGATGCCGTTCTCGACACCGGAGCCATTACCGAGGCAAGCTTCGAGGCCCGTTCCCATCGTGAGACCGTTGCCCACTCGATCTGAACCGAAGCAGGCCCGTCCGTGCGCAGCCAAACCAACGCCCTTTGCGCGCTGATATCGCCGACTGCAACACCTTGAGGCAGGAATTCCGAACCCACGAAAGGCTTGGCATCAGACGAACTACCGGATCGAACGCTCTCACCTGGCAAGGCCGCACACCCGATCATCAGAGAGACTAGGGCCAAACAGCCAGCAAATCGAAAGACCACGCGCATCGAGCACTCCTACCCTATGCTGGTGAAGAGGTCAAGCAACACGGGTTATCGGCTTGAAAATCGGTACAGCCGACCGGCATACTGAGCACGGTCATAGGAGGACCGAACATGTTGGATAGTCACTGCTGTGTGCCAGATTGCCTAGAAGGACCCTATGCTCCGGCCGGTACGCGTTCCATTTGCAAAGATCATTTCATCAGTTTTCTCACATGGCGCCGTCGCCGCGGCACTCAAATGTTCCACGCCTATGCCGGCATGACGATGGAGGAACGAGACACCATTGCCGCCGAATGGATGAAAACCATCCGTACGGATGACGTGCCTGCTGCTGCACCGAAGCTTTAATTCCCACCACTCTCCTCTAGCGAGAAGCCGTACTGCTAGAAATCGTCCAGCTGCCACCCTAACGATTCATAAAGCCTTTGTGCTGGACCATTGGCGGTCGCAATCGCCAATTCCAAACGAACCGCTCCGGTGGCACGAGCCGTTTCAATCGCTAGCTTGAGCAACAGAGTTCCCGCCCCTCGCCGTCTGACTGCAGGTATGACAAACAAGTCGCTGAGCACATATATCGGAGCGGTGAGAATTGAAGAAAAGGATGGATACAGTTGTGCGAATCGCCGCTCCACCGCCATTGTCAGCGATCAGCATAACCGATCATTCCGTGTAAAACGATCGGTCAAGAATCGCCTGGCGACAATGACATCCGACTGCTGCTCGTAAAACTGGCGGTAGGCATCAAAGAGTGGAACGAGTTGATCAAGATCGTCAAGTGTTTGCTCGACGGACCGAATGAGGAATGCCTTGAAGACCAGGTATCACATCATTGTGCTGATATTCTATTCAAAGCTATTTGAATCCCTTCAGAAAGCGGACTTCCTTTGTCATACCGCACTAGACCTGGTGGTCTCCAAACTGCGCGCAGCTTTTCGACCCACCCCCAAGCCACTGACACGCCAAGACGTGCCATTAGCCCGCTGAGGGTCTTCCGAGACCGCGCGTTGGGCGAGCATTGTTAATCCCTTGCCCTCTCATAAGGCGGGGTGTTGTGTAGTTTTCTCCTGCGCGCATTGAGCGAGCACCGCCCGCTTTTTTCTCTGATCAACACTTGCCCTGCCGCCTCACCATCTCGGCGGCGTGAACAAACGTGAGGCTCGTTATTCCTCGCCTCGTTCACCCCATAACCGGAGAGCCGTGGTGATGGATCAGCAGCCACTCATCGCCGATGAGTTCGAACAGGTTGGTCGCGAGGACCTTGGCTTGTTGCGGTTCGTCGGACTGTTGGGTGGTGAGATTCTCGACACAAATGATCCAGGCCATATCGCCTGCGACTTGGACCATCACATCGGTGAGCTCGAACTTCATCGAGAAGGTGTTATTGAAGATCAGCACCCAGGAATCGCGGACGGCGGGCCATCCGGAACGAATCGTCCAGCCCGGGTGTATGCAGGTAACGTATTCTTGATGGGCCCAGATCTCGTCCATCTTGGCGATGTCGAGACTCTCAAAGGCATCGTAGAATTTCTGGTTGGCTTTCGTGACGGCGTCGATACGCTGTTTCAACACGGTCGCGCCTCTCAGTCAGTGGAGGAGTATCATACTGCAAGAGAGTTGAGCGCTGCGAGGACATTTCTCTGGCACGGACCCGTCCTACGGCTTTGCCATATCGGAAAGTAACAGATCGTCGAGGAATAGGTAGCAGATCGCGAGATCAAGCTGTTCACGACTATGCCTAAGAATTGCGATCCGTCTGCCTCCGCTGTTGAGGAAAGAGTCGAGCCACGGTGGGGAGCAAATCGCTATACAGCGAGTCCTTCTTGAGAAACGCGTCGGCTTTCGAATCACCATCCTCACCCATTTCTCGCCTGTCGAAAAATGAAATCAGGATCACCATCGGTCGGTGAGCACCTTCTTTGATGCTCGCCGTCGCCTCATATCCGTTCATGAGCGGCATCGCCACATCCATCACCACAAGGTCCGGGCGAAGCACGCTCACCTCCTTGACGGCTTCGAGCCCCGTATAGGCTTTCCCCACGATCTCAAAGCCAGGGTGCCTGACGAGCCACTTTTCCAACCGCCCGAGAAACTCGGGGCTATCGTCGACAAGGAGCGTGCGCAGCGGCAACGTGCGTTTCATCAGTGCTCTTTCTCCTCGGGTGATGGATAACGCGCGCCTTGGTACTGACGTACAACCTGCCAGAAGCTTAGCCAGAGGCGTATCGGGGAAACCCTGAAAGAAGAGCGGAAAGTCCCCCGAGGGAAGTGCGATCTCGCGCAGGGGGGAGGAAATACAGAGGGTTATGAGTACGGTTGGATAAGTCCGACACGCATCGCGAGACGGACGAGTCCCGGCACATCGTGAATGTCGAGTCGCTCCATCAATTGGCTTCGGTGGGTTTCAACGGTTTTCACGCTCAGGTTCAGACGGTGAGCGATTTCTTTCGTGGTTTGCCCTTCCGCGATGAGCTGGAGAATTTCGCGTTGGCGCATGCTCAGTTTTGCCAGCGGACCACCCGGTCCTTCAGACTTTTCGCGGTAGGCTTCGATGGCATACTTCGCGACAGCCGGGGTCAGGTACCTCTCACCCCTGGCGACCGTCTTGAGAGCCAACTCAAGTTCAGCCAATTCTGCGCCTTTCAACAGATAGCCTGAAGCACCTACCTGCAAAGCCTGTCGGAGATATTCTTCATTGGCGTGCATCGACAGCAAAATCACACGCGTGGTCGGTGATTCTTTGACGATCCGGGCAGTGGCATCGAGTCCATTCAAACCGGGCATTGCAATATCCATTAGAACGAGATCCGGGGCGGCCGTCTGCACATACTTGACTGCCTCCAAGCCATCCCCCATGTCCGCGGCCACCTCGATACCCTCGATTTTTTGCATGAGCGCCTTCATACCGGCCCTGACCAATGCATGATCTTCCACGAGAAGGATCCGGAGGTGGCTCATGGCGATATGACCTCAACCGTTGCATGCGGCTTGGCCTGCTCGTGCTCTGTGAGCGGAAAGCACAGTTCGATCCTGGTCCCTTCGCCCGGCGCTGACGAGATGACAAAGCTGCCGCCGGCCAGCCGCACACGCTCTTCCATGCCGAGCAATCCGATGCTTTCCCCCTGTGCCCGTTGCCGGGCTGATGGGACATCGAATCCCACACCATCGTCTTGAATGACAAGCATGACTTCCTGATATTGCCGGCGCAACGTAAGATCGATCGCTTTGGCCCGTGCGTATTTTGCGACGTTCGTCAACGCCTCCTGAGCAACCCGAAAGCAGGTGACCTCGATGGAAGCCGGGACTCGTCCGCCCATTCCCTCGACAGAGAGCGAAAGGGTCCATCCATTGCGCGTCGCCTGTCGGTTCGCATACCAGCGAAGCGCCGACACCAGCCCCAGATCGTCAAGGAGCGACGGTCGCAAATCCAGCGCCAGGGTCCGCACTTGAGTCAGCAGGCGGTCCACCAACTCGAGGCTATCCGTGAGAGAACTGAACCGGACCTCCCCGACCTCACCATGCTGGATATCTTGCAAATCGATCTTCAGTGCGGTCAGCAACTGCCCGACTTCGTCATGCAGATCGCGCGCTAGCCGGCTTCTTTCCTCTTCCTGCACTTGTATCAGCCGGCCGGAGAGCTTCTGCAAGGACTGGTTGGCGCTACTCAATTCAGCCGTTCGCTCTAGAACCTTTATTTCCAGCGCTTCATGGGCCTGTTGCAGGAGTGTCTCTGCTCTCTTCCGTTCGCTGATATCGCGGATGACTTTTGACACCCCCACAAACTGGCCCATAGCGTCCTTGAGCGACGATAATGTGACCGACACATCGATGCATCGGCCGTCCTTCGTCAACCGTACTGCGTCATAATAGGTGTGAATGTCATGCGCTCCCCGCACCGTGGCCAGCAGCCAAGCCCTGTCCCGATGGAGATGGGCCGGAATAAGCGTGAGGATCGACCGACCGATCATCTCGGTGGCGGTATACCCGAAGATACGCTCCGCACCGGCATTCCACGTGGTCACGAATCCGCCAGGGGTTACGCTCAGAATGGCATCGCTGCTGCTCTCCACGATTGCACCCAGTCGCCTGGTGGCATCATCGAGTTTCGCTTTTCTCGCTCGCGCCACGAGCCATGCCGTAATCCACAGGAGGACTACACCCACGACTCGATTAAAGATGGCCAGGTCTTGGGGGATGCCCGGAAGAGACAATGCGTGTCCCATTTGCACGAGAACGGTCCCCGCGGCCGCAACAACATACGGAGCAATCGGCCACTCGATCCAAAGGGCCAACAACACGCCGAAGACATTTCCAACAACCCAGACCGCATAACCCCATGGCATGAACACGTCGAATATGAACGTCCCAGCCATGATCAGCGGAATCAGCGCTCGGGCATAGTTACTGTTCATTGCAGTCCGCGATCTGAAGAAGCATGGCCGTCTGTAATTGAGACAGCTGTCCTACGCAACAACAAGCGTATCTGCCGCGCGGTCCCTGCATGATACTCCAAATAAAGATCGGGATCGAGAATGGACAGGTGGTAGGGTTGGGCCTGACAGGCTTAGGTATTCGACCCTGCCGTTTGATGGTTGACCGCCCACACCCCGGCCAGGATGAGCCCGATGCCGATAATTTCAATGAGGCCGACGGATTCTCCCAAGATCAAGGCCGATAGCCCGATGGCTGCGACCGGCGTCAGGTTGCCCAAGACCGAGGCCCGTGAGGGACCGATGCCTTTGACGCCGAACAACCAGGCCTGTTGCGCCACCGCCGTCGCAAAGATGATGAGATAACCGAGCGCGAGCCAATCGGATGTCGTCACCGATTCGGCCCCGGCCTGCATCATTTTTTGATCCGTCCACAGCAATGGAATTTGAAGGACGGTCGCGACCATCAGAGTGGTCCAATTCACGGTCAATGCTGAAATCCTCTCCATGATGGCGCGGCTGCCGATACTATAGAGCGCCCAACTCACGACGCCAAGAAAGACCAACGCGCTACCCAGCATCGGTTGCTCCCCGGCCGCTTGAAAGCCTGCCACGGAGACCAATCCGACACCCGCGAAGGACAGGAGCGCGCCGGCCCATACTGCACGCAACGGCACATCCCGAATCAACATGGCCGAGAGCAGGGCAGTCACGACGGGGCTCGATCCGATGATCACACCGCCGACCGCCCCGCTGACATAGTTGAGTCCCATGAGAATGAGCAGATGGTTCCCTAAGACGCCGAGCCCCAGTAGGCCCAGCAAACGAACGTCGGCGCGACCGATTTTGATCGCGCCGTTTTCTTTCGACCACCAAGTGGCTAGAAGAATCGCCAGCCCTCCGATATCCCGAAGAACCGAGGCTTCGACAGCGGAGAACGAGCCGAGGGCCATCTTCTGCGCCACGATCGAACCACCCCACAGAACTGCCGCGAGCGCGACCGACCCATAGGCAATGGTGGTGGAAGACTGGCTCATGGCCACTGGGATACCGTCGTTCCGGCTCGCCGTCAAGCGGTATTTCACCAACACCGCGTTTGGTGAACGATGCCAATGCTTGCCAGGAGCCTTCACCCCAAAACACGGCAGGTGCAGAAAGGAGCATTCAACGATTCAACAGAGGCTCCGAAGGGATTTTGCAATAGCCTTGAATGTATCTCTCTTCTTGTGAGGCTGCACTACGGCTCTTGTCCGTGATGACGTCAAATACCCATACTACCTAATAAACCGGCGCCCATTGCTGGAGGCTCTCGGAGGTAGAACTCAACCGCACTGCTTTTATCCCGGCCGGATTGACTCACATCATCTGGCAATGGTGTCCGGACAGCGTGTCGCGGGAAGCGGATGTAAACCTTCTTGGCCAAGCGCACAAGTCGGTTACGAGCTGTGAGCGTGTTCTCATGGCACATCTAGGTTCACCGATTTACCATTCGGAACGGTACGACTTAGTCCTTCTCAGTTATTTTCCCAGAGTCACTATCAGTTTCTCGGCTTACTGAGTTGTCTACAGCCCAACCCCCACCAAATGCCCTGGAAAGCGAGACCAAGGAGACACGAACTGCGGTTTCAGCTTTGACACGCTCGTCGTTGATTAAAAGTTTGGTGCGTTGAGCATCCAACAAGGATAAATAATCACTCGCTCCCCTCTGATACAAGGCTTCTGAGGATCGATACGTTTTCTCTGCTGCTGTTTCGGCCTTCAACAGTTGTTCGCGGCGCTCTTTCGACGAGGTATGGGCGACAAAGGCATTTTCCACGTCTTCTAAGGCGAGAAGGAAGATTTTTTCGTACTTCGCCGCGACTTGATCCAGCCGCGCGTCCTCGGCGGCGATGTGAGCCCGAATGCGTCCCGCGTTGAATATCGGAGCCGTGAGGCCCGCCCCCAGCGCATACACACTCTCCACCAGAGTCGGAAATCCGCTGGCGGCCAATGCGCCGATTCCACCGCTCGCCGACAGCACCACCTTGGGGAACAAATCGGCCCGCGCTGCACCAAGGCCGGCCGCTGCCGCACTCACCTCGGTTTGCGCAGTGCGCAGATCAGGCCGTTGTAATAGCAGGCTTGAAGGCAACATGTTTGGGATGCCGGGCAGGTCGGAAGGATGAGCTGTTGCAGCAACAAGCCGGTGTTCAAGTTTCGCCGGAGATTCTCCCAGCAATACGCTGAGGCGATGGATCAGAGTTATCTCTGCTGCCTTCAATCCCGGGAGGGCACTCTCGGTACTATGCAGTAAGGTTGCCTGGCGGGAAACTTCCGTTTCTTTCGTTAAACCCGCATGAAAAAAGGCCTGTAGAGTTCTAAGCCGTTCCCTCTGGATGTCGATGTTTTCGCATAGAATTGCCGTCCGTTCCTGTGCGCCACGTAGTTCCAGATAGTTCGTCGCCACCTGAGCGAGCAATCCCACCTGTACTCCATGTCGTTCCTCTTCGGTTCCAGCGGCTTGAGCAACCGTTGCCTCAGCTTCAAGATGCCTGGCCCCGAAAACATCTATCTCCCACCGTGCAGCAAGACCACCGGTGATGACATCCGCGGCGGGTGTGATCAGTTTTGCCCCCTGCTCACCTGGTACTGCGATGATCCTGTCAATCCGCTTTTCCCGACCGCCCGAGAAGAAGAAATCAACACTGGGGTAAAGTGCTGATTCCGCGACAGTAGTTATCGCCTTGGCCTCGCGAACACGAGCCGTTGCGATTCTAAGATCGTGGTTCGCGGCCAATGCCTGGCCGATCAACTCGTTCAGCAGTGGATCGCGAAATCCTCGCCACCACTCTTTGAGATCGGTCTGATTGAAATTGTCCTGAACAACTGGGGCATGATTCCAAGCCGACGGAGTCGATAAAAGTACCCGATCACTCACACGTGTCGGTATACAACCCCCTAACATGACGATCGCCAGGACGACGATTGGTATTGAAGAAGGCGTCGTCACGGCAATCGCTCCATTAACCATTACCGAATCCCTGGAAAACACAATTTCATTCGACTCTGCCGGCGACGCATCCGCATGAGCATGTTTCCGTGTGACCCGAAACCAGGCTGCATACAATGCGGGCAGGAAAAACACGGTCAGTATGGTCGCGATCGTGAGTCCGCCCATGATGGCGATAGCCTGCGGTCCGAAGAAATCGTTGCGCGACAGCGGAATCATCGCCAGGATAGCCGCTGCTGCAGTCAACAGGATGGGCCGGAAACGCCGGACGGTCGATTCTACGATGGCAGTCCAGGTATCCCGGCCGGCCTTTTCGTCCTGCTCGATCTGATCCACGAGGATCACCGCGTTGCGCATGATCATACCGGCCAGGGCGATAATGCCGAGCAGGGCTACGAAACCGAAGGGAGCGCCAAACAGCAACAGGGCGAATGCGGCCCCGATCACACCCAAAGGAGCCGTGACGAACACCAGGAACGTTCGGGACAGGTTCTGTAACTGCATCATCAGCAGGATAAGCGTGACGATCACGACCAGGGGAATCCAGATCAGGATCGAATTCTGAGCGATCCAGGCGTCTTCCTTGGCGGCGCCGGTTTCGATGAAATAGCCGGCGGGAAGGCTGGCTTTGATGGGCTCAAGCTTCGGAACGATCTGCGCGGCTACATCGGGCGCCAGCATGCCGTCTACCACGTCGGCCCGCACCGAAATCGCCGGGAAGCGGTTACGGCGCCAACGGACGCCATCCTCGAACACGGTTTCAGATTGGACCAGTTGCGCCAGCGGCATAGATTTTCCGTTGACCGTTCGCACTGCCACATCGGGCAACTCGTCGGAGGCGCCGCGCAAGTTCTTTTGCGCCCTCCAGACGATGTCGATAAGCTTGTCGTTCTCGCGGAACTGTCCGACGGCAATTCCCGTATAGTGAGCTTGCAAGGTTTGCGACAAGCTTAACGTCGAGACGCCGAGTGCACGCGCCTTGTCCTGATCGAGTACGAGACGAGACGAAGGAATGCGATCGTGCCAGTCGTCGTTCACATCCACCGCGCTGGGATTGGCGCGCACGACCTCGGCCACCCGGTCGGCGATGGCTCGAACGATCTTGGGATCTTCACCGAACACCCTGAACAAGAGCGGATAGTCCATCGGTGGTCCGACATTGAGCCGCATGGCGCGTCCGCGCACTTCCGGGAAATCCGTGGCGAAAGCCAGCCGGATGCGTTGCATGACCCGTTCGCGGGCCACGTTGTCACGGGTCATCACGACGAATTCGGCGAGGTTAGTATTGGCCAGTTGTTGCACAATCAGCAGGAAAAACCTTGGGGTGCCGCCGCCGATATAAGTCGCGTAATTCACCACATCCTCATCCGTGGCAAGCAGCGCCTCCATGCGCTTGGCAACCGCTTCTGTTTGCGCGAAGGCACTGCCCTCTGGCAGCCACAAGTCGATGATGACTTCCGGCCGATTGGACAGGGGGAAAAACTGTTCGGGGACTTGGGCCAACGTCGCGACGCCGACGCCGAACAGCACCACCGTGCCGATGATCACTGTCTTGCGATGTTCTACGCAACGATCCACCCAGCGGCGCAGACGATTATAGAACGGCGTGTCAAAAAGCTCGTGGCCAGGCGTGTTCCCCTTGCCCTTGGTTTTGAGCATCAGAAAGCCCAGATAGGGCGTAAAAACCACCGCACCGATCCACGACAGGAACAGCGAGATGGCCATCACCTGAAAAATCGCCACGGTATATTCGCCGGCTTGAGATCTCGCCAAGCCCACCGGCAAGAAGCCAGCGACGGTGATCAGGGTGCCGGTTAGCATGGGGAAGGCCGTGGCGCGGTAGGCAAACGTCGCGGCGCGCATCCGATCCCACCCTTCTTCGAGTTTGCGCGCCATCATCTCGATCGCAATCATGGCGTCGTCGACTAAAAGGCCCAACCCCAGAATCAAGGCGCCCAGCGAGATGCGATGGATTTCCATGTCCAAAAGCCACATGCACAGTAGCGTTCCGGCCAGCACCAAGGGCACGGTGAGCGCGACGACGGAGCCGGTGCGAAATCCGAGACTCAGGAAGCTGACGAGCAGCACCGCCGCCAGCGCCTCGAAGAAGGTGCGCAGGAATTCGCCGATGGCTGTTTTGACCACGCGCGATTGATCGGCGACCCGCTCGACCTCCATGCCCACCGAAAGTTCCCCCTCGATCCGAGTCATAGCGGTTTCAAGCGCTTTGCCCAGTCCCAACACATCTCCTTTCCTGTTCATGGTGACGCCGAGGCCGATGGCTTCCTTGCCATTGAAGCGCATCTTGAATTCCGGCGGATCGGTGTAGCCCCGCGTCACCTTGGCGAAATCACTGACCCTGATGGTCCGGCCTTCGAGACGCACAGCCAGGTTCGCCACGCTATCCGTTGAGTCGAATGAGCCGGTCAGTCGTAGGGGGAGATTGCGCTGTGAAGAAAACACTGTTCCCGCCGGTACCATGCCATTCTGCGCCTGGAGTACTTGGGCCACCGCCGTGGGGTCCAGACCCAGTTCGGCCAGCTTCTTGTCGGAAAACTCGACGTAAATCTTCTCGTCCTGGAAGCCGATGAGATCGACTTTCTCGACATCCTTGACGCGCAAGATTTGCTGTCGAGCCGAATCTGCCGCAGTTTTCAGCTCGGCGTAGCTGAATCCTTCCCCGGAAAAGGCATAGAGGAGGCTATAGGTATCGCCGAACTCGTCATTGAAAAAAGGGCCGACGATGCCGGGCGGCAAGCTCATGCGGATGTCACCGACCTTCTTGCGCACTTGATACCAGAGATCGGGGATTTCTTTAGCCGGCGTATCTTCACGAGGTGTGACAAAAATGACCGATTCGCCGGATTTCGAGTAGCTGCGGATGAAGTCTAGATTCGGCAGTTCTTGGATTTTCTTTTCCAGGCGATCGGTCACCTGTTGCTCTGTTTCCAACGCGGTTGCCCCTGGATAGAAGGTTTTCACGACCATCAGCCGGAAGGTGAACGCCGGGTCTTCCCGCTGTCCCAGCAGGAAATAGGCGACAATTCCACCAAGCAACACCAGCACCATGAGAAACCCGGTGATGGAGCGATGTTTGAGTACCCATTCGCTCAGGTTAAAATTCTTCATGGCTGATCCTCCTTGCTCTCGGCGACGGAGCCCTGCATGGCCACCGCGACCTGTTCCGGCACGCGCACCGACTGCCCCTCAGCCAGGCGCTGGACTCCAGCGCTGACGACCAATTGTCCAGACCGGACTCCCGAGACGACAATGCGCTCTCCGTCCAGTGCCTCGCCCAATTGAACCGGCACGGATCTGACCGTGCCGGTCCCCTCGTCCACCAGCCACACACGCGGTCGTCCAGGCTCGTTCTGAGGGGTGAATACGGCGGAGAGTGGAACAGCGATGCGAGGTGGGGTCGTCAACGGAATCCACACCGTTGCCGTCTTACCGAGCCGTGCTTCATCCTGCCCCTCAAGCACCGTCGCCTTGACGCGATAGGTGCGGCTGGCCGGGTCGGCTGCCGCCGCGATCTCGCGGATACGCGCTGTAATCCGACGGTTGCCGTCCGCCCACAAGGTCACGTTGACTGTCTGATGGAGTGCGATTCCAGCCACGCGCTGCTCAGGGATATCGATATGGATTTCCTTCTCATCAAGCCGGGCCAGCTTGACGACCGGCTGACCGGCGGCCACCACCTGCCCGATCTCGGCTTCCAGCGCCGTCACCACGCCGTCCCGATCCGCCAGCAGATCGGTGTACTGTAATTGGTTGGTCGCTTGGCTCAGTTGAGCGTTCAGCGCCGCTACCCGTTCCCGCGCGGTGATGTACGCGGTGTCATGTCGGTCGAACTCGGCTGGACTAATGACCCGGAGGTTCAGGAGTTCACGGTAACGTGTCAGATCATCCCGGGCAAAATCTTGTTCGGCCTGGGCGGATTTGAGCTGGGCATTCAGCGCGTCCGTTCCAAGTCGATAATCGTTGGAATCAAGCCTCGCTAAGCACTGACCTTTATGCACGCGATCTCCCACCTCAACGAGACGGTGAATCATTTTGCCCGATACCCGGAAGGCCAAGATCGTCTCGTAGCGTGCCCGTACTTCCCCGGCGAAACTCATCACCCCTGCGGCGGTGTCATCGCTGATTCGGACGACCTTCACGGGCCGTACTATCTGATGGGGTTGTCTGTCTGGAGGGGTGCACCCCAGAAAAAACATCGCGAGCGGCAGCAGCAGGCAAGCAAGGAATTTGTCTCGCACGTTCACGATCGATGACAGCGGTCTGTCTCCGAAGATTGAAGACCGCCAGAGGTCTGCTCGTCGTTTTGCATAAGCACACACCAGGGCCCCCTTCTGAAGCTGTATCAATGCGGCTTGGAACCTAGTTTGTCCGAGCGCTGCCGTGATCAACATTCTTGATTTTGTCATGCTGTCTCTCCCCTCTTGGTTTCGTGCGAGGCAAGTTCCAAATGGCTTATATTTGTATATGCAAATACATAAACAAAAAAACTCACCTACCCCGGCGGAAGTCCGAACTTTCTTGCTCCAAGCCTTTTTAAAAGTGTCTCGCCCTCATCCCCTATCAGCTTTCGCGCGCGATCCTGCGCCTTTCGCCAAGACGGAACGATTTGATTCAGAAGATCACGACCTTTCGAAGTGATTTTCAATGGCGAGCCTCGACCGTCCTCTCCGTCTATAAGCTCATCTATCCAACCATTGGCCAGCATAATCTTGAGATTCCGGGTTAGCGTTGATGGATCGAGGTGAAGACGCTTCCCAATGTCGATACGTCGAACGGGGCCGACCCTTGCTACAAGGACCAGGAGATTGAGTTGTGTTGCTTTCAAGCCGTAGGAACGTAATTCATCATCGTAGATGCCTGTGAGAACACGATTGAGTATGCGTGCACGACTCAACAGACACTCACATACAATCTGTTCAATATTATCTTTGTTTTGTTTCATTTTTGGAAACTTCAGCCTAATTGAACATAATGTTGCATATACAAATACATGGCGTCAAGAAAAAACTTGGGTGAAAGAAGAGGGTCAGAAGGTGTACTGCACACTTTTTTGTAGACAGTTTCTTTAAATGTTCCGCCCCACTTACTGAGCCGACCATCAAATAGTGCGTAATGACCAGCCGGCAAAGTCGCAAAACCCTTTGTTTATAGGCATTCCAAGAATCAAGATGCGCACTATTTGACGTTCTCCTCAGTAAATCGCATACGTGCCTATTTCACCTCATTCAGATGAGATCTCATAGCGGGTTATCCTCGTTTCGAATTCCATTCAACATAGGCGGAGCCCGTTGTCGATTTATGGCGACTGCGACGACTATCATGTAAACGGTCGTTCACCCATCTATGACGAGGAGTCTGATATGAAATACCTCTGCCTGGTCTACGTCGAAGAAAAAGTGCTGAATGCGTTTTCAAGCCACGAGCGTCTCGCGATCTCCGATGAATCCATGGCCTACTGCGACAAATTGCGGAAAGCCGGACGATTGTTGGCCGCCTCCCCGCTCCATCCGGTGGAAACGGCGACCACGGTGCGGGTCCGAGAGGGCAAGACGTCGACTACCGATGGGCCATTCGCCGAGACCAAAGAGCAACTCGGCGGATTTCTCATGATCGACGTGCCGGACTTGAACGACGCGATTCGTGTCGCTGCTCAATTTCCGGCCGCCCGCTTCGGCAGTGTTGAAGTCCGCCCAATGAAAGAGCTTGGCTGCGCGTAACATTCACCATGAGCGGCGAATCGCTGAAG
>NZ_JBLYIG010000213.1:0-3162 GCF_049222245.1 Nitrospira sp. BLG_2
GATTACGATCAGCGCGATTCGTTCCGGGCAACAGGCCCCCCAACGACCCAGTGCTTTCCACGTCGTTAAATTCCCCGCCGAAGGTATAGCCGCCGAACCCTGCCACGTAGCTTTCGCTCGGGCGTACTTGTTTATGTTCGACTCTGGTTTCGATGACCTGAGAGCCCTGTACGCGCTCAGCCTGTCTCAACCGCTCGGCTTCCCTGGCCCGTTCGGCTTCTGTCATCGGAACGGCGGGACTTGGTGTCACGGTTGGCGGCGGAACCGGCTCTTCCAGCGCTGGTGGTGGCACCGGCTGTGAATGGGCGACCGGCACCGCCATGGGCAACAGGCTCCACGATGACATCAACACCGTTGCGCGGAAGATGTTCTGAAAAAGAGTCCAATGACTGGAATGTCGCTCGGCAATGATCGTCAAACTTTTTCGCTTCACCCTCATTTCGCCTCCTAATGTTTAGGATCAGTAAAGTTAGTCATGTCGCATAGCAGGTGAACGATCTGAACTGGGACAATCCCTAGAACGTACGTCACCACTTCCAGTGCTGGCGATTGCGCGAATGTCTAATGCAGAGCGCGATAGTTGAACGAGTTCGCGGATTGTTACGGCCATTTACATCAACATCGATTTGAACTATCCTCCTTACGGAATTGTTCGCCTGAATTTCGCCCGAGGGGAAAAGGCCTGACACAGGCACGAATCGTGTGGGCTGCCGGCTGGTGAAGAAACCCAATCGAAAACGGCCCAGGATCTTCCGGGGATTGAGATCGTGACCGGCATGAGCGAGCCTGGACAATCCGACGCTTCATCCTCGTCAGAATTTCCGATCTTCACCGGGGGCCCCCTGTACCGCCTGCAGCAGCGGATCCGTGTGATCAGACCGGGAGAACGCCGTCTAGGACTGGCCGCGCTCTATGCGCTGCTCGTGGCATGGGTTCCGATGATGCTGCTCTCGGCCGCGGAAGGACTGGCGATCGGACCCACGCGGCTCGAATCGTTTCTGATGGACTTCGAGGTCAACGTTCGATTCCTCGTCACCGTGCCGATCTTTCTCTTTGCCGAGGCAGCGTGCGGAGATCAGCTGCGGTCCATCGTGCGACAGTTTGAGCATGCGTGCCTGATCGCACACGAAGCGCGGGCGCGCTTCGCTCAAGTCCTTTCCGACACTGTGCGCCTGAGCCACTCAGGGCGGGCGGAAATGGCCGTGATCGGCCTCGCCTACGTCCACAGCCTGATCGCCTTTGTCTACGTCCTTTATTATCCGGAAACGACGTGGCGCTTGCCGTTGAGAGACGGGCGCCACGTCCTTTCCATGGCCGGAGGGTGGTACTTCCTCGTGGGGTTCCCGCTGTATTCATTCCTGCTCTTGAGATGGCTCTGGCGAATCACATTGTGGTGGCGGCTGTTGCGGCAGATTTCCCGGCTCGAGCTTCGGATTTCCCCGGCCCACCGTGACGGGGCCGGAGGGTTTGGATTTCTGAGCGAATCTCTATCGGCATTCACGCTGTTTGTGTTCGCAACGACGGCGCTCACCGCGGGGGGCATGGCCGACTTCATTGTCTATGAGGGGGACTCGATTGCGCAGCATCAATGGGAAATCGGTGGGCTCGTTGTCTTTCTGCTTCTATTGATTGCCGGTCCATTGCTGGCATTCATCCCTCGGCTGTACGAAGCGAAGGAGTCCGCGGTGTTCCAGTATGGCGCGCTGTCCAGCCGGCACATTCAACGGATCGATCGGAAGTGGCTCACCGGGCATTCGTTGGAAGAGGACCCGGGCGTCGATTTTCGCGCGGTGGCGCACATGGGAACCACGATGGTGGCGGTGCGGCAAATGTCCGTCATTCCTCTGTATAAAGACGACGTGTTGAAATTGCTGATTGTGGCCTTGGTTCCATTTCTCCCGTTGGTTGCCACACTGGTTCCAATGGATGAGGTGCTCAACCTTTTGCTGAAGCTGGTCTTGTAAGACGACACAAGGATTCATCTCCCTTCATGTGACTCTCCCTGTCGGTCTAGACCTTTCTTGGTTCGGCCACTCTCCTCTCGTTGCACCGCTTCACTCGGGATTGAGCGGCGCGAGTCGTCGTTCGGCTTCCCGTCTCTGCGGCTCACGGAAGAGATGCCGGCGTACCCGCGGTAACGATCGAGACAAAGCGTCCCTTGCGGAGGGCGCTGACGCAGCTCCTGTGATGGCAAAGCGGCCGGCAAGCAACCGTTCACTTGCCTTCTTGAATTCTTCATCCTGCGCCATCGTTACCGAATGTTCGACGAGCGCCGGCTTCCCGATTCCTCCGCAGCGGTCCAGCCATTGATAGAGCAGGCGTATGGTGTCCGCCTCATCACCGCGATCCGCCGCGTCGCGCAACCGCGCGAAGGCGGCTGCCTCGGACATTTCATACCGCCGGCGCCGTTCGATTCGATGGATGGATAATTCCTGCCACAAATTTCTGATTTTCCGGCGCAACAGCCAGCCGGCAATCATCCCCATGAGGATCGTGCCGGCGGCTTTTGCCCATACTTTCCGATTTATCCGGGATTCAACGGATTGCGTGTCTTGCTCCTCAGCGGGAATGCCGAATTCAGATCGAGCGCCGGGATGAGGCGCGGCGTCGAATGTCACAGGAGGCAGGCGACGCTCCCGCAGCTTTCTTCTGCTGAGATCCCACCATTGCACCACGATCTCCGGCAGTTCATAGTGCCCCGGCTTCTGGGCCACGTAGGTTGCGGAATCGACCCTGCGCCCGCCGATGAATCCTTGTCGGTCTTTCGAAATATTGTCCACCTGCGCCGCGTTGGGATACACGGTCAACCCTTCCACCGGCACGAATGCGATCGGCGGCAAGAACATCGCGTGCGTATCCTTCGCCGTGATCGTGACCGTTCTCGCGAATGCATCGCCGACCTTCAGTCCGTCCAGCGCGCGATCGAATCGTTGCGCCATCTCGAGATGACCGGTGGCCAGAAAAACGGCCGCCCCTTTGGCGCCTGCCGGAACACGGACCGAAAACGTCCTGGACGGTGACCAGACCGTGACCGGCTTCGGAGCCAATCCCGGATGCAGCAGGATCGGGAGGCGGGGAACCGTAAACTTTTTCGGTTCCATAGGCGTTATTCGGTAGGTGCGGGTCAATCCAAACCATGTCGTTCCATCGATCTGCTCCGTC
>NZ_JBLYIG010000214.1:0-11204 GCF_049222245.1 Nitrospira sp. BLG_2
ATGGACATGCATTGGCTTGAGCAAAGCTTTATTCTTGAGAAAGATGCAAAATTGGCTGAACGGGAACCGTCATCTATTTTATAGCAAGGGAGCAAGACCTCTTATGATCGACATGCTGAGTTTGTTGCCGCAATATACGTCACATGAGTTTGATTCTCGTCACCGCTTGGTGATCGTCGCGTCACAGCGGGCGAAGCACTTGACTCAAGGCGCTAAACTAGCCGGGTCCTCTCGCTTCACTAAAGAAACAACCATCGCGCTTGACGAGGTGCTGAGAGGTCATGTCAAGTATTTAACCGGCAAGGAAGCCCGCGATGCGATGAAGGAAGCTAAACGAGGGAAAGAAGGAGAGACCGAGCGTATCGCAATGATGACCGGAGAGGACGCCCGGGAAATTAAGAAAGAGCTCAGTGTGTATGTCGATGATACGGTGCAACCGACGACAGCTCCGGCTGAGGAGTAAGCTTGAACGAAGTGCAATCGCCCATTAATTTGTGGGGCAAACGTCTTGTTCTTGGAGTAACCGGTAGCATCGCCGCGTATAAAGCGGTCGGTTTGCTTCGAGTTCTTGCGCGCGAAGGTGCCGCCGTGTCGGTAATCATGACTCAGGCTGCCACGAAATTTGTGACTCCCCTTACCTTTGAAGTCCTCTCCGGGAGACGGGTCGCGACGGACCTCTTTGAATCTCACGAAGAGATGGCTCATCTTGCCCTCTCCGAACAAGCCCATGCGATTATTGTCGCGCCGGCTACGGCAAATTTTATGGCAAAGGCGGCGCTCGGTCTGGCGGGTGATCTGTTGAGTACGATGCTGTTGAATGCTCGATGCCCCGTGATCGTCGCTCCTGCCATGGACGGCGACATGTGGACACACCCCACGGTCGTTCAACATGTTCAGGCGCTCCGCGCTCGCGGCGTCGTCGTGCTTGATCCTGAAGTCGGTCCGCTGGCATCGGGGCAAATCGCACAGGGGAGGCTTCCAGCAGAGTCAAGAATCTTGGACGCGGTACATGCGTCGCTGATTTCTCAGCGTGATTGGCAAGGACAGCGGGTGCTGGTCTCTGCGGGCCCGACTCAAGAACCCATTGATCCGGTTCGTTTTATTTCCAATCGTTCTTCAGGAAAAATGGGATATGCAATTGCAGAAGCTGCACGGGACCGAGGAGCGGAGGTTATTTTGGTTACAGGGCCTTCCGCTCTGACGCCTCCTCCAAGAGTCACTACTGTTCCGGTCAACACAGCGAGCGAGATGAGCGACGCGTTGAATCGGCATTTCCCTACCGCTACGATTCTCATCATGGCTGCAGCGGTCGCGGACTTTCGCCCAAAAATGACGGCTGGGCAGAAGCTCAAGAAACAGGGCAAACCTGAGCTCGTACTCGAGCTTGAAGCCACCCCGGACATTCTCGCGATGTTGTCCGCGCGTCGGACATCGCAAATTGTGATTGGTTTCGCGGCTGAAACTGAGCAAGTATTGTCTCATGCAAAAGACAAGTTAAGAGGGAAAGGATTGGATCTCATCATTGCCAACGATGTTTCACGAGCGGGTGGTGGGTTTGGCAGTGACGACAATGCGGTCGTCATTCTCTCGGCCTCGGGCGAACAGAAAGTCTTGGGTCTGATGCCCAAGCGCCGTCTGGCCGATGAAATTCTGACTGCCGTGCAGGAACTATGTCTGTTCCCTCCCCGTCGCGAGTCCTTCGTGGAGTGATAAGAGCTATGGCGTCAGGTTCAAAAAAAGCTGGTAATGCCGCTGAAATTGATCGGTTGGCCTTAGCCTTCGCTAAGGAGCCAGGGTCCAAGGTCTTTATCCCTCTGGCAGAAGAATACGGCAAAGCCGGTATGTGGGAAGAAGCCGTCGCTATTCTTGAAGATGGGTTGAAGAAGTATCCGGGGTTCATTACGGCCATGGTGGCGCTAGGTCGCGCATATGAGCAGCTGAACCAACCAATCAAGGCTAAAGCCATTCTCGAAGAAGCCATAAAATTAAGCCCTGATAATCTTCGTGCGCATCGAACATTGGCCAAGCTCTACGCGGCTCAAGGAGCCAACGAAGCGGCCATCCGATCGTGCAATGTCATTTTATCCATACATCCGCACGACCAGGAAGCCTTGTCTCTTCGTGTCGGGCTCGACGTACCGACGGCTCATGGAGCGGCGCAATCACCAGGACCAGGATCAGGACAATTGCATGAGAAAGCAGCGAAACGTGCAAACCTTGACTCTGCCCGTATTCGCGTCGATGGCAGGCCATCCGTTTTAGACGGTGCGACCCCGACAATGAAAGATGAGGTCAACGGTTTGTTGAGTAGCGTATCCGGCTCAGTAGAAAGATCTGTTCCTACGAGCGGTTGCACGGTCCAAGCCTCACGGAAAACTAGAAGTTCCACGATCGCACGGCTTGAGCAGTGGCTCAACTTGGTCCAGACACGTCGACGAAATCCCCAAGCCTCTTCTCGATTCCATTCCTAAACTTCCACATGGCCTTCAATGGTTTGACCCCCTGAGAGGGGGCTGCTAGAATGCCGCCTTTGGTGCGTGAAGCGCGTTTATTATATAAGGGAGGTATCGCACTCGACATGCTGCGCATCCTGGTCCTTCACGGTCCCAATCTGAACCTGTTGGGGCATCGCGAGGAATCCATTTATGGGACGGTGACCCTTGATACGATCGATGCGTCATTGATAAAGCTGGGTGGTGAACTTGGAGCTGAACTGGTTATTCGCCAGTCGAATCACGAAGGGGAATTGGTGAGCTGGATTCAAGAGGCGCGACGCGGCTATCACGGCATTATCATTAATCCAGCCGCTTATACTCACACCAGCATTGCGATACGCGACGCCCTGGCTGCCGTTGATTTGCCTGCCATTGAGGTCCATCTGTCGAACATCCACCGGCGTGAAGAATTCAGGCGCCATTCATACGTATCGGGAGTTGCATTGGCGCAGATCGCCGGGTTAGGTGGGACCGGATACCTATTGGCCTTGCGAGGACTGTGTGAGCAAATATCTGCTACGGGATCGAAGCATTCTTCCGGTGCGGGTACCTCACCAAGCGGAGCGAAGACAGGAGCGCATTAAGGGTATCACCAGGGCCGGTGGCTTCTTAATAGAAATAATGAAGGGAGTTGCGAGTGATTTCCACGGTGGATTTTCGTAGCGGCGTGCGCTTGATGGTTGAAGGTGAGCCCTTTTATATCGTCGACTTTCAGCACGTAAAGCCTGGCAAAGGCGGTGCCTTTGTACGTACGAAGTTGAAAAGCTATCTCTCCGGAAATGTGCTGGACCGAACGTTTCGCTCGGGAGAACGGTTTGAAGAGCCTGATCTGGAGGAGCGAGACATGCAGTTCCTCTACGCATCCGGAGATTCCTATACTCTGATGGACACTGAGACATACGAGCAATTGACCTTTGAGAGGAATCAGTTGGGAGAGAACGCCGATTTGTTGAAAGAAAATATGATCGCCAAGATCCTTATCTATGAGCATCGCCCCATCGCCGTCGAGTTGCCGAACTTCATCGAGCTCAAAGTGATCGATGCGGAGCCGGGTGTGCGGGGAGACACTGCCTCTGGAGGAACCAAGCCGGCGGTCGTGGAAACAGGAGCGACGATCAAAGTTCCACTCTATTTGGAGGTCGGCACCGTCATCCGAATCGATACTCGCACCAGATCCTATGTGGAGCGTGTTCGGTGAGTCCCCGTCGATCTGTTCGTTCCAAGACCAGGACTCGTCGGATTGTGTTGCCACAGACGGCGAGCGAGACAGGTCATGAGGTTTCACTCACAGAGGGATCCACCAAGCAAGTTCAAGAACTCATCGATCTGCTTCGGCGGAACAATTTGACCGAGCTTGAGTTTGAACGACAAGGTATCCGGATCCGTGTCCGTCATGAGCTCGTAGCCAGACCTCTCGCGACTTCAGCGCAGGAAGCTGTCCCAACCGTGCCGCAACAGCCGATGCATTCCGCTTCAGCCACGACATCGGTGTCGGATGCAAGCACGGGTTTTGTCACCATCACTTCCCCCATCGTCGGCACGTTTTACCGATCCCCCTCACCGGACGCCGATCCGTACGTTGAAGAAGGAGAGTCCGTGAAAAAGGGGCAAGTGCTGTGCATCGTCGAAGCGATGAAACTCATGAACGAAATCGAGTCGGAAGTGAACGGTCGTCTTGTCAAGATCTTGGTGGAAAACACGAAGTCAGTGGAATATGGTCAGGCGCTGTTTCTTATCGACCCCAAAGCCGCTTCATAGTCGTTCTAAAAGCTGTCCTCGCCATTATATCGGAGCCGAGACGTGTTTAAGAAAGTTCTGATTGCCAATCGCGGAGAAATCGCGTTGCGAGTGATCCACGCGTGTAAGGAACTCGGCATCAAGACCGTGGCCATTCATTCTGAAGCGGATGCGCTTGCGCTGCACGTTCGAGCGGCCGACGAAAAGGTGTGCGTTGGGCCGGCAGAATCCGCATTGAGTTACCGAAATATTCCTAACGTTTTGAGTGCCGCAGAGATTACGGGAGTCGACGCCATCCATCCGGGGTACGGATTTCTGTCGGAGAACGCCCATTTTGCGGAAGTCTGCGAGTCAATCGGCATTAAGTTTATCGGACCGAGTTCAGAAAACATCGCCATGATGGGGGATAAAGCGAAGGCGCGTGAAATCGTGGCGAAGCGAGGGCTTCCGGTCACACCCGGGAGTCCGGGTGAATTGCGCAGCGAGGATGATGCGTTGCAGGCGGCGCAGAAGATCAGCTTTCCCGTCATTATCAAAGCTACGGCTGGAGGGGGAGGGCGTGGCATGCGTGTCGTCAACAAGGCCGAAGACCTGGGCCGAGCCTTTCAAGCCGCTCAGGCTGAAGCGAAATCGACCTTCGGCAACGACGGTGTGTATCTCGAGCGGTACTTTTTGGAGCCGCGTCATATCGAGGTGCAAATTTTGGCGGATCAATACGGTCGGGTGGTCCACCTCGGAGAACGAGACTGTTCAATTCAACGGCGACATCAAAAACTGGTCGAGGAAACTCCCTCCCCCGTGGTCGATGACAAATTGCGTCGAGAAATCGGTCGAGTAGCTGTGGAGGCGGTGAAGGCCGCGCATTACCGAAACGTGGGCACCGTAGAGTTTTTACTGGACAAAGACCGTCAGTTTTATTTCATGGAAGTCAATACCCGCATTCAAGTGGAACACCCGATCACCGAAATGGTGACGGGCATAGATCTGATCAAGGAGCAGATTCGTTTGGCCGCCGGTCATCCGCTTTCTATTCGGCAACAGGATGTGGTCCTCACCGGACACAGTATGGAGTGCCGTATTAATGCCGAAGATCCGGAGAAGTTTACGCCGTCTCCAGGAACAATCACCAAATATAGCCCGCCGGGAGGATTCGGAATCCGGGTCGATTCCGCCATGGAGTCGGGCTCGGTCGTTGTTCCTTACTACGATTCGATGATCGCAAAGCTGATCACGCATGGCCGTGATCGACACGAGTCAGTGGCTCGTATGAAACGGGCGCTCGACGAGTTTATCATCGAAGGTATCAAGACCACCATCCCGCTTCACCGTCGAATCCTCGATGATTCAGACTTTCAAAAAGGCCACGTGTCGACGACGTTCTTGGAACGATTCTTAGCCAGCTAAACCGGCAAGTTCTTCCTCAGTATTTTCAGCGTTTCTCGACCGAGTATCTCATCCTTGGTAAGCTGTAGTTCGATAGTCAACGCCACAGAGCCTTTCCCGCTTGGAGCGAGGAGAAGGGTGCATCACCCGTCGGCTTCCTGATAGGATACACAGGCGCTCAACTGTCGAGCACTTCATATATGCGACGTATCGGCCTCATTATCAGTGTCGTAGCTATCGGAATCGCGATCGGTGGCTACGTGTTTTTCAACGGAGAACGGAAACCTCCCATTCGATACCGGACGGCAGCGGTTGAACGTGGTCAGGTTGTGTCTGTCGTGAGCGCTACAGGGACCATCAATCCGGTCGTATCTGTCCAGGTGGGTACACAAGTGTCAGGGATGATCAAAAGCCTCCACGCCGATTTCAATTCACGAGTGAAGGCCGGTGATACGGTTGCGGTCATTGACCCCGAACCGTTCAAGGCACGGCGAGAACAGGCTGCCAGCAATCTGGAAATGGCGCGATCAAACGTTGCACGATCCAAAGCCGACTTGGCGCAGCGAAAACGAGAGCTCGACCGTGTTCAATCGCTGTTGCCTCAGCAGTTTGTTTCTCAAAACGACGTCGATATTGCACTCACCAATTTCCAGAGCGCAGAAGCGCAGTTGCGGGTCGCTGAGGCGCAGGTCAAGCAAGCTGAAGCGGCATTGAACGCGGCTGAGCTGGAACTGAAATATACCGTCATTCGGTCGCACGTCGACGGTATTGTCGTCGCGCGGAATGTCGAGGTCGGCCAGACAGTTGCATCCAGCTTTGCCACGCCCAATCTTTTTCTGATTGCCCTCGATCTGACAAAAATGCAAGTCGACACCAATGTGAGCGAGTCGGATATCGGCGGGATGACGGAAGGCAAGGATGCAATTTTCACCGTGGATGCCTATCCAAGTGAGTCTTTCGCTGGGGTGATCCGACAGGTGCGGCTTGCACCCATGAACGTCCAGAATGTCGTGACCTACAACGTCGTCGTCAGCGTGGATAATCCTGATTTACGCTTAAAGCCCGGAATGACCGCGAATGTATCGATTGTCGTGGCTCAAAAAGATCAGGTACTCAAGGTTCCCAACGCAGCCCTCCGCTTTATGCCTCCGAAAATCGAGGGAGAGCGAGCGGGATCAGACGGACAAGTGGCCAAAACGCATCAGGGACGCCCGATCCTCGCGGGAGGTGAAGCAAGGCAGTTGGGCACTGTCTGGACGCAGGCGGAAAACGGTGAACTTGTTTCCTTATCAGTCCAAACGGGCATCTCGGATGGCGTCACTACTGAAGTCATCTCCGGCGGTCTTACGGAGGGTGAGTCAGTCGTTGTGGGTATCGAGCAACCCTTCGGGCAAAGAAAGGGCAGCGAGCTGCCGCCTGGATTCGGGAACCAGCCGCGCCGAAGGTAATCTGCTGCCACCGTCACCCGGTCTCATTCATCTTTAGGCATCATTCCATACTGGATGGGTTCGTGAGCGCCCTGATCATTTGCGAAGATATTTGGAAGATCTATCAGGTCGGCGACGTTGAAGTGCAGGCGCTGAAAGGGTTGAGTCTCACTATCCAGCGAGGCGAGTTCATCGCCATTATGGGATCGAGTGGATCGGGTAAGTCCACATTGATGCACATTCTCGGGTGCCTGGATCAACCCACAAAAGGGCAGTATTGGCTGAACGGTATTGATGTCGGACATTTGCAGCCGGACCGATTGGCGGAGATTCGAAATCAACAGGTCGGATTTGTGTTTCAGAGCTTTAATCTTATTCCTCGCACCAGCGCCTTGGAAAATGCTCAATTGCCGCTGTTTTATCGGGGACTTTCTCTGAAGGAACAGAAATCGCTCGCCTCTGCCGCGTTGCAGCGTGTCGGGTTGAGCGGTCGCGAGCACCATTCACCCACGCAACTTTCCGGAGGACAGCAGCAGAGAGTGGCGATTGCTCGGGCACTGGTGACATCGCCCTCCTTGATCTTAGCGGATGAACCGACCGGAAATCTCGATACACAGTCCAGCGAAGAAATTATGAGTATTCTCGAAGGATTGAATCGGGATGGTATTACGGTCATCCTTGTGACACATGAAGTGGATATCGCCGCTTATGCTTCGCGTGAAATTGTCATCAAAGACGGTCGGATTCTGATCGACCGCAGGACCAAGGGCCGGTCTCAGACGGTGGAGGTGTAAGTGCCGACGTTCGTGTGGCTCACCATCGTGACCGCGTTCCGAATCCTCCGACGAAACCGGCTACGTGCCGGATTGACCATGCTCGGAATCATCATTGGCGTCGGGGCGGTCATCGCTATGATCAGCATCGGAGAAGGAGCGAAACTGGCCGTGCAGAAACAGATCGCCACCATGGGCACGAACGTCATCATGATCTGGCCCAGTTCCATATCAGTCGGCGGCGTGCGGGCGGCGCAAGGTAGCGCCGTCACGCTGACTGTTACAGATGCACTGGAACTGAAGAAACGGATTCCTCTTCTTTCCGATACCGGGTGGGTCATACGAAACGCCGTGCAAATTGTGAACGGAAACCGTAATTGGAACAGCTCGGTTCACGGAGCATCGCCCAGCTATGTCACCATCCGAGACTGGTCTTTCAGCAGTGGAGGGTCCTTTACCCAGGCCGATCTGGATAGCGCGGCGCGTGTGGCCCTTCTTGGACAAACCGTGGTCGAAAATCTTTTCGATTCAGGCGAAGAGCCGGTTGGGGCGGTCATCCGGATCAATAACGTCCCGTTTCGGGTCATCGGCGTCCTATCCCCTAAAGGGCAGTCTGTTCAGGGCTACGATCAGGACGATATTGTATTTATCCCTTTCTCGACTGCGGAGCGAAAAGTTTTTGGAACATTGTTCCTTGGATCGGTCGGAGGGATTTTTGCGTCCACAGAACGAACCGAAGACCTGGAGGATGCGGTCGACCAAATCCGGCAGGTCATGAGATCACGACATCGTTTACAGAGTGATCAACCGGATGATTTCACCATTCGCACACAGATCGAAATCGGAAAGGTGCAGGAAGGGACCAGTCAAACCTTGACGGTTATGTTGATGATAATCGCGTCAGTCTCGTTACTTGTCGGCGGCATTGGGATCATGAACATTCTGCTTGTCTCCGTGACCGAGCGGACTCGAGAGATCGGTATACGCATGGCTGTAGGAGCGAAACGGCTGCATATCCTGATGCAATTTATGATCGAAGCGATGACTCTCAGTGTGATCGGAGGATGTATCGGAATTCTATTCGGTATACTTGCGGCCCGCTTGACGACGGTGATTGCAGGTTGGCCCACGATTATATCAGGCGATACGGTGGCGGCGGCATTCGGATTTTCCGTCGCGGTCGGCTTATTTTTTGGTTTATATCCGGCCAATAAAGCCTCTCGTCTCAATCCTATTGACGCGTTGCGCTACGAATAGTGTCGATCACCATTCATATTGCTTTTCAGCGATCCATCTCAATAATCGTTTCAATGGCTCGTGCCTGGGATTCGTCGGTCTGGTGTGCGAGGTCGACGACAAACGGCATGAGGTACTCCGTACCGCCTGGTTGGTGGGTAATGGTGACGATCGGTTGATGCAGTTTTTCTTGATTGAGCTTCGTGACCACGGCCGACTCTTGTGTATTCAGCCGCACATGACTATGGACCGGATAGATACCAACTCTCGCGATAAATGACGACAAGATTCGTTGGTCGAGCGCGCCTTGCCGCGCTTCTTGATACAAGCATTGAAATGCTTGATGGGAAGTGAGCGGAAAAGCGCCGCCGAATCCGGTGATTAATTCATCGTATCGATCCACCACCATCAGGATGCGGGAGCGGTCGGAGGTAAACTGTCCGCGTGACTCTTTCGGGTAGCCGCTGTCATCGAGGTAGACATGGTGATTCGCGATGAGATGCAGTATGGCAGTCTCAATCCTGCCTTGTCGCTCCAACATCAGAACGGCGCGGCGGGGATGGGTTTCCAGTTCGTGTTGGTCGACCTTGGAAAGGCCTGATGCCGCATGAGCATGGCTGACAACGGCAGGCCGGATCTGCAAGAGGCCGATATCATGTAAGAGAGCGGCGGTCGCAAGCTCCTGTAGTTCCAGAGGGTTGAATTGAAAGGTTTGTCCTAAGACCAATGATAGCGTGCAGGTGGCCAGTGCATGGCGGCTGAGAGTGGAATCGCCGGACCGGTTTTGACTCAATGCCATGAAAATAGCGGAGTCGGTGAGAGTTCTCATCGCGATCGTGATTTCTTGGACCGCTTCGGCCGCCTGCTGAGGGTTGACCGCCCCTGTTTTTGTGATGGTCGTAAAAACCGATTCTACGGCTTGCCCCATTTGTTGCTTGGCTAGCTTGGCTTGGACATATTCTTCGTTCAGTTGGGCCAAAGGCTTGGGTTGCTTCATGCTCCAAGTAGGGGTTGCCTCGGTTCCAGCATGCGGTGTCTCCGATGTTTGACGCGGCGGGGAAGCGACTCCGCGGTCGAGATCGATGTCAACGATCTTCACTCCTGCGCGTACTAATTTGTCGATCTGCGAAGGATGCTCAATCAGGAACGAATGGCGGAGTAAGGGAGAGCGGAACCACGAAAGGTCCAGACGGGCGACGTACATTCCGATCTGAAGCTCACGGACAGAGATGCGTGTTGTCGCCATCGGAGTCCGGTTACCAGTAAATGGAGATCCAGAACTACTCTCTTCAGATATCGGCACGGACGGGAGATAACTGTAGCTGAACGAGCGATACGATGAGACATCAGGCCGGAGGATGAGGCGGGTGAAGAACCGACAGAGAGACTTCGATGCGAGGGTCGGATTTGTCGACCTGTTTGTACAGGTGCGTTTCAATGATGCGATTGTCATTCAAGCCGAGCCCCTCGCAGACCGCGTCTTGGGCGATCTTCAGACCGCCATCGAGGTCGCGTCGTAAAGCCGATGCAAAAAAGAATCGGATAGTGAGCGCGAGCGGCCCAGATTGAAGGCGATCCCGCAAGGGGATTCGAGCGGGGAATTGGGACAAGGCCAGCCATACTTGACGACCGACATGTGTTTTGTACAGGCGTCCGGCAGAGGAAAGCAAACGGCGTCCGTTGACCGTCGCGTATTGATGGTTGATGCTGGGAGGGACGGGCAATGTGACCTTGAACGAATCCGGCGTGATGATGGGAGGATGCGATGGTGTCCGAAGTGCAACCTTCAACGGATCAGACTTTGGCGACACAGTCGTGCCGGCGGCCCGTCGTAACTTTTTCGGCGTGGATGGGAAGACCGGATCGCCACAATGCGACATGGCAGGAAGGCGAAACTTTGATGAACGGAAATCGTATCGACATCGATCGGATGGCATGGAGCCGAACTAGAGGAGGTTCAGGATCTTTGCCATATTCTGTTCAAAGCGATCTTCCGTACGGGCGAGGTATCGACGCCATTCGCTTGGATTCCAAATTTCCATTCGGTGATACAGGCCGACGAGGATGATCTCTTGGTCTTCATCGACCGGAACCAGCTTTCGCAAGCGACCAGGAATCAGAATCCGCCCGGTTTTATCGATATCCGAAGAGCC
>NZ_JBLYIG010000215.1:0-2464 GCF_049222245.1 Nitrospira sp. BLG_2
TGTCCATTGGCTTCATGAACTCTTCAAGCAAAATTTCCCCCGGATGTATCGGCTCTAGCAACCGTTTGCGCGCCATATTACACCTCAATGGTCGTCCACAATCTCAACATCACGGGCATCGCCCTGAGCCCACACAAAACAAATCCTCCACTGATCGTTAATTCGAATGCTGTACTGCCCCTTTCGATTTCCACGCAAGGCTTCACAAGCGGTTTCCTGGCGGAATGCGCAGATCTTCCAGCGATTTCGCGCGATGGAGCGGCAACAGCTTTCGTCTGGCGATCCTCTCAAATGCCCGACAGCGCGGCACCTCTTCATCGGCGAACAACGACTCGGTCGCCTTTGATCGGAATGACTGTATCACCAGAGGTGCACCAGGAGAAACGACTAAACACGATATAAGACAGAACCACTGCCCCGTCGCAGCGATTAAATCAATCCCCGCTTCTGGAGATAGTCTTTGTCGATAACGGGAGTCGGCTTGGGCGCAACCTGGCCCCGTTCTTGGAGCAGCCGCTCGACGTATTTTCCGATGAGGTCCGATTCAAGGTTGACGGGATCATTCACCTGTTTGAGGCCGATTGTCGTCGCCTTTGCCGTGTGCGGAATGATGGCGACGGAAAACCCCTTGTCGCTCATATCATTGATCGTCAAACTGATCCCATCGACCGTCACCGAGCCTTTCACCACGCAATACCGCAAAATATGTTGCGGCGCCTCGATGGTAAACATGATCGCGTTGGCATCTTGTTGTCGACGGCGGATCACACCGACCCCATCCACATGACCTGCGACAAGATGTCCGCCGATTCGCTCGTTGAGCTTCATGGCTCTTTCTAGATTGACCGGCAGGCCCACAGCGAAATTGCCGAGAGTCGTCACCGAAAGTGTTTCGGGCGACACTTCTACGGAAAAGTCACGCTCGCTTCTTGATACGACCGTGAGACAAATTCCATCCACACTCACGCTGTCTCCGATCTTCAGGTCGCCCATCACCGTCGAAGCCAGAATAGTGAGTTTGGTTCCCTCAAGTGTTTTTCTCAAGACAGTAATCGCGCCCATTTCTTCAATGATACCGGAGAACATCAGTCTTTCCTCAGGATGATCAGTTTCACCACATAGACAAACAGCACAAGCAAATAAAGACGCCCAGACTGGCCAGCGCGCCGATCACAAGATTTCCGGTCGCAATCTCTGTCATCACGCGACCATTATATCGCAGCCGTTATCGAGATAGCAGCGTCTACATTCTCTTCATCGCTACCCAGAACACGCTTGCCGCCGCCAGTTGCATTCCGGCAATGATGGCAAAGGCCATGGGATAACTCAGGTTCGCAATCAAGAGACCGGCCAGCAACGGCCCACTCGCATGTCCGATATCCATGATCGTCCCCTGCATCCCCATGCCGGCCCCCAGGGTCTTGAACTCGGAACTGTCCGCCACCAATGCAGAGGAGGAGGAGGACACAACCGCCTCACCGAAACCGAACCCAGCCGACAGCAAGAGCAAGACGGGAAACATCGACACGTGCGGAATACAGACAAAGGTTCCGGCGCAAATGCATAGACCAAGGACAATCAATGGCTGACGACCGACTCGATCGGATATCCTTCCCATAATGGGCTTGGAAAAAAACGACGTGAAGGCCTGCACGGTGAACAGGCTCCCCACTTCTCCCGGATTCAGACCTGCCGAGATGCCATACAATGGGAGAAACGCCATCAAGGCTCCATTGGCGATCATCTTGGCGGCATCGGTCATACTGGTGATCAGTACCTTGGTGTTTTTGGCGACAACGGCAAATCCTTTCCACATCTCGGCCAGCACAACAGTCGTCCCCTGCCCCTTTCTCTGCGGCACCGAGACATCAAGATGCAGGCTATAGAACAACACCATGGCGATGCAGCCGAAGACGCCGGCCATGACAAACGCAGTGGAAAATCCTGCCGCATGGATAAGGTACCCTCCGAGAAAAGGGCCCAGGAGAGAGCCGGACTGCGTGCAGGCCGTATAGGTCCCCAGCGCCGCGCCACGCCGTTCCCGATAGAGCTCCGCCACGGTGGCCAGCGCGCTTGGAGCGAAGATGGCCGTGGCGAAGCCGTGAACGAACCGTAGCGCCGTCAGCGCGTCCAAGTTCGTAATGAAGGGATAAAGAAACGGCGGCAGCCCGAACGCCACCACGCCGATCCGCAACAAGAACCGCCTTCCATAGATATCGGAGAGAGCGCCGGAGGGCAGTTTCAGCAAGACGCCCGTCAAGGTTGAAACAGACACGATCAGACCGATCCGTTCCGGACTCGCGCCGAGCGATTCGGCGAACAAGGAAAGCGCGGGCATCCGCACCATGTTGTAGCTGATGAAGCAAAAGATGCCGACCGTGCAGATGAGCACGAAACTGCGTGATTGCGTCATGGAATCGATCTACCGTTCGAGCTACCTTTGTCGGTGCTTGGTCGTCCCTTC
>NZ_JBLYIG010000216.1:0-4298 GCF_049222245.1 Nitrospira sp. BLG_2
GTGCCGTTGATTGTCGAGATCTTTGAAGACAGCGCCGGTGCAATGTCCTCGATCATCACTGAGCAGTTCGATCGCTGCGGCAAATTCCAACAGTTGAATCTTTTGGTTGATGACTTCGTCCTTGAGCACGCGCATGATTTCAAGGCCCGTATAATCGGAGCACGTCAGAAGACGCGGCTTTGAACTACCGCCACCCTTCTTGACATGCAGATTGCCGTCGGCCTGACGATCGAACAACACACCCAATTCCAAGAGCCACTTTGCAATCGACGGTCCATCCTCGACCATGACCTTGAGAAGGGCATGGTCGTTTTCCATATGACCGCCCTTGAGCGTATCGATGAAATGCGTGACAGGCGAATCTTCCGGCGCGACGGAAATCTGCATCCCGCCCTGCGCCATCACGCTGTTGGAATCTCCCAAACGAAGCTTCGTCGCGAGAATTGTCTTGGCAGCGGCGCCATGCGCATGCAACGCCGCCGCGCACCCGGCTCCGCCGCCTCCGATGACCAGCACATCGCAGGTGTAGTGCGCGCTGAGATCGACATTGTCTTGGATGGAGCTGTCGCCTTCAAGCAGTGTCGCCAACTCGATGACCGTCCTGTCGCCTTCGTTAGGACCGAACTTGATCGGCCGATAGGCACTGGCACGAAAGTCGGGATGATACTTATGAATCAGCTGGTCGCGGTCTGTGGGAGAAAACTTGGGGATGGTTTGCTTGCGTCGGGCGTCCCGAGTCCTGTGTACGATCTGTTGGAGGGCATGAATGTCCATCTCGGGCGCCTCAAGAACGTCGCTACTTTACCGTGGCACAGTGCTCGGCCAGTTCCTTGTCGTTCATCTTCAGAATTTTGTTCCACTCGTCGTTGAACCGACCGTCTTGAATTTCCTTAATACGCGTATCGAGGCCCGCCGGTTTTTCGGAAAAATGCGCCCCCTGCGCGCGACTGACGTACAACGCCACGAGATTGGGGGCGATGTCCGCGATGCACACCGGCGTGCACATGCCGCACATGACGCAATCCATGAACATCTCGGAGACGCTCTTGAAGTCTCCGAAGACGGCTTTCCAGACTCCTTCGCGCACGTCGATCTTCTGCGGACAGGCCTCGGTGCAAGCGTTGCAATTCCGACAGAGGGGCGCTTCTGGATAGAGATTGAAGAGATCTTGCTTCGGATCTTGGAGCGTTTGAATTTCGTAGGTGGCCTTGCGCGCCGGAAACGGCGGCATCATCGTGAACGACATACCGTCCTGCACCGCAGTCTGGCAGGCCAAACAGGTGCGGACTTTGGGATCGTCTTTCGTGCGGTAGTAGGTCGCGCAAGCGCCGCAGAAACCGCCGAGGCATCCGACGCCACGGACCACTTCCTGACCGGCATACCACATGGCCTTGATGACCGTGATTCCTTCCGGCACTTCCACTTTCTTGCCGGCGATCTCGATCGTCACCATCCGTGGCTTCAGTACCTCGGGCTGATCGATGACATTGGTATCTTCTTGGTTCATTGTTCCTTACATTGGCCTAAAGCCAGCGAGGCGCTGGCATAAGGCGTAAGGGGATGAAAAGAACCCTCACGCCTGACGCCTAACCCCTAACGCAATTCTATGCAATCGCGTCCACGATTTTGTTCAACGTCGCGCTTGGGCGCATCGCCTTCGCAGCCTTTGCGTCGTCCGGGTGGTAGTATCCTCCGACGTCCTGCGGCTTTCCTTGCGCCGCCAACAACTCCTGATCGATCGTCTTCTCGTTATCGGTCAGATCTTTGGCGATCTTTTGGAACTTCTCCGCGATCTTCTTATCCGCCGTTTGGGCGGCCAAGGCCTGTGCCCAATAGAGCGCCAGATAGAAATGGCTGCCCCGGTTGTCGATCTCGCCGACCTTACGAGCCGGTGACTTGTTGCTCTCCAAGAACTTTGCATTGGCTTGATCCAGCGTATCCGCCAGAATCTTGGCGACCGCATTGTTCCCCACCTTTGCCAGATGCTCCAGCGAAGCAGCCAACGCCAAGAACTCGCCGAGCGAATCCCAGCGCAGGTACCCTTCTTCCTGAAACTGCTGCACATGCTTCGGTGCAGATCCTCCGGCACCGGTCTCGAACAAGCCACCACCGTTCAATAGCGGAACAATTGAAAGCATCTTGGCGCTGGTGCCGATTTCGAGAATCGGGAAGAGGTCGGTGAGATAATCACGGAGCACGTTGCCGGTACAAGAGATCGTGTCCTTGCCGTCCTTCATCCGCTCGATTGAAAAGCGGCAGGCGTCGGCAGGTGCCATGATCTTGATCTCAAGGCCGGTCGTATCGTGTTTTTGCAAATAGGTATTGACCTTCTTGATCAACTCAGCGTCATGCGCGCGATCCTTGTTCAACCAGAACACCGCAGGAGCTCCCGTCGCTCTCGCGCGGGACACGGCCAGCTTCACCCAATCCTGAATCGGGGTGTCTTTCACCTGACACGCGCGCCAGATATCGCCTTCCTCAACCTTATGCTCAATCAGCGTCTTGCCCGACGCATCCACGATGCGAATCGTACCGTTGCCGGGCGCCTTGAAGGTCTTATCGTGCGAGCCGTACTCTTCCGCCGCCTGCGCCATCAAGCCGACGTTCGGAATCGTTCCCATGGTGCGAGGATCGAAGGCGCCGTTCTTCTTACAGAACTCGACGACTTCGTGATAGACCGGCGCATAGCTTGAGTCAGGAATCACGCACTTCACGTCCTGCAATTGGCCTTGCGGATTCCACATCTTGCCGGAATCGCGAATCACCGGCGGCATGGAGGCATCGATGATGATGTCGCTCGGCACATGGAGATTGGTGATACCCTTGTCGCTGTTCACCATCGCCATGGGCGGACGCTTCTGGTAGACGGCCTGGATGTCGGCTTCGATCGCCTTGCGTTGATCGTCCGGCAAGGACTTGATCTTGGCATAGACGTCGCCGAGACCGTTATCCGGGTCGACGCCGAGCTTCTTGAACGTCTCGGCGTGTTTCTCGAAGACATCCTTGTAATAGACTGTCACGGCATGGCCGAAGATCTTCGGATCGGAGATCTTCATCATAGTGGCCTTCATATGGAGTGACCATAAGATACCCTTTGCCTTCGCGTCCTCGATTTGCTCTTCCAAGAACTTGCGAAGAGCTTTGACGCTCATGAAGGTTGCATCCAGTACTTCACCGGCCTGCAAGGCGATCTTCTCCTTCAGCACGGTGGTCTTCCCATCTGCACCGACAAACTCGATCTTCGCGGTCGTCGCCGCCGGGATCGTCATCGATTTTTCGTTCGAGCGGAAGTCGCCGCCCTTCATGTGGGAGACGTGAGTTTTTGAATCCGGCGACCAAGCGCCCATCTTGTGCGGATGCTTCCGGGCATAGGCCTTCACGGACAACGGCGCTCGTCGATCGGAGTTTCCTTCGCGCAGCACCGGATTGACCGCGCTGCCTTTCACTTTGTCGTAACGAGCCTTGATGTCCTTCTCCTTGTCGTCCTTCGGGTTTTCCGGATAGTCCGGCAGTTTATACCCCTGTTTCTGCAATTCCTTGATCGTCGCCACCAACTGTGGGATGGAGGCGCTGATATTCGGAAGCTTGATGATATTGGCCTCCGGCGTCTTAGCCATCTCGCCTAGCTCGGCCAAGGCATCATGCTGCTTCTGTTCGGGGGTCAAATATTCCGGAAACACGGCAATCACACGGCCCGCGAGCGAAATGTCACGCAGTTCCACGGTGACGCCTGCCGCCTTCGAAAATGCGTTGATGATCGGCAGAAACGAATAGGTCGCCAGCATCGGCGCTTCGTCGGTCTTCGTATAGATGATTTTGTCCGCTTTTGCCATGGTTATCCCTTCTCAATATATCGTTTAGTTCAGCGCGTTCAACGCGGAACCGGCCTTAAACCAAGTGAGTTGCTGTGCCGTCATGCTGTGGTTCGCTTGAATCTTCACGTCGCCGCCCGTCTTATGAACGACCACCGTCACCGGTTTGCCCGGCGCCAGATTCGCCAAGTCCACCACGCTCAATCGATCGTTCATCTCGATCTTGTCGTAATCCTTCGGATCGGCGAACGTCAGCGGCAAAATGCCTTGCTTCTTCAAATTCGTTGCATGAATACGCGCGAAGCGCTTCGTGATGACCGCGCGGACATTGAGAAACCGCGGCGACATGGCCGCGTGCTCACGACTGCTGCCTTCGCCATAGTTCTCATCGCCGACCACGATGGAGCCGATTCCTTTTGATTTGTAGGCGCGGGCGATCTGCGCGATGGTGAGATTTGATTCGCCGGTCAGGACGTTTGTGCCCTT
>NZ_JBLYIG010000217.1:0-5970 GCF_049222245.1 Nitrospira sp. BLG_2
GTTTATTGCCAATAAAAACAAAGGGTCTTCGGTCGTGACAGCCGAAGACCCCTAGTACTGCTCTGTTCGACCAGCTAGCCGCCGAGAGTGTCGAGGCTTTCTTTGAGGCTGCGGCGGATGCAGGTAAAGATCGGCGTGTCCCGCAGGGTATACCGCGATCCTTCCGTCTCTCGCAGTGCCATCACCAAGTCAAGAAAATCCTCCGGCTTGTCGCTTTCAAACGCGACGACCCATTCTTGATCGTCCAAACCAAACGAATACGTCGTGTTCAACTTTACGGATGGAAACCGATGCCCCACTTCGATATGCTCGTCCATCATGCCTTGACGCGCTGCCTTCGTCAGCAAAAACCACTCCCGCGTCTTTAAGAACGGATACACAAAGATGTACTTGCTCTTTCCCGGCACCACTGTCAGGCGCTTCCCTTCCTGTCCCGCGTGTGAGTGGTGATCGACATAGACGGATCGTTTGGTCAGCGCCAGATAAGAATAAGGGGTGGAAAGATACTGTCCGAGGCCGGAGGCGAGGATCTTGGTGCCCATATCTTGGAACAGGTCGAGATCGTAGCTGATGCGCCACAGCATGAAGTCGCAGTCCCCTCGGATGCCGATGGTGGAATAGGGAACCACCAATACTTTACCGTTGAAGTCCTCCACGGCCCGCATGAACTCTTGTTTACCTTGCGTGCGCACATCCTCCGGTAAGCGCCGCCAAGCCGGGTCCACTTTATAAAAAATAAAGTTTACGTACTGGCGTCGAGGCGTCGGTGTGGCAGCAGGAGTATCCGGGGTCGACATTCAAAGCTCCTTTAGTAAATTAAAAGGAAACACTTCCTCATTTTTTCTTCGTTTAGCATTTCCCCTTTAGTCTTGTCAACGGGAGAGACGGGAGAGTATTCATTGACAGGCCACAAAAGGTTCTGTTACTCGCAGTTCTATGAAATTCCTTGTACACGGGTTCGTGTGGATGGCGGTAATCTGGACCTGTGGCTTCGTGTGCCCATCGGCCGCGATCGAGGTGCAGCCGGAACAGGCACAAATCCGACTGTCACTCGATCGAGGAAAAGAGGCGGCGGCGCACCGTCAAGCTCCCGAAATATTTTATACTCGATTTGGAAGCGGCGATGAGCTGCATCCTGGCGGATTTCTTGTCACGAAACTCGGAGGACTGTCGGTCCTGGCAACACACATGGCCTTACGAGGGCTCGAACCGAGCGCAGCCGATATTGCGCAGGTCACTGAGGCTCAAACGATGCAGGTGAGCACAATGATTCTGGGGGATAGTCCTTCGTTTGCTGTGAACCGTTATATCGTACTTGACCAAGGAGGAAGGATTGTCAAACCTGCCACTGTGCGGGTCGATGGCCAAGCCAGTCGGAGTTCGGTTTGGCCACAATCACCGAAATTTCGAGCAAAAGTCGTCGCCACCTTCAGGTATGCCGATTTCGATCCGAAGGCGCAGACGACCATCACGGTATTTCCCGCGACCGGCGGCGAAGTGCGATTTTCACTCAACTTTGCCGAGCTAGAGTAACTGCTCACACATGCCGATGGCTTCATCAGCGCGCGCGTATCTTGTGGAAACGATTGCGATCGGTTCCGAGCTGCTCGTGGGAGGCCGGTCCGACAGCAATTCATTGTTTATCGCGGATGCCTTGGCCGCGATCGGCTTCGAGGTCAGGTTCAAGACCATCGTGGGAGACGATCAATCGGACATTGCCGGAGTCCTGACGACAGCCTGCCGTCGGGCCGGCATTGTGATCATGACAGGGGGATTAGGTCCGACGGTCGACGACTGCACCAGGGAAGCTGTCGCGTCGGTAACGGGATGTCGGCTGGCTTGCCGCAAGGAAGCGCTCGAGAGCATGAGAGCCAGGTTGGCTCAATGGGGGCGCATACCAAACCGCGGACAACTGCGACAGGCATTGATTCCGTCCAAAGCCACAGTCATACACAACCCCGTCGGGTCCGCCCCCGGTTTCGCGTTGTCATGGCGGAACGCGCGCGTGTTTGCGCTGCCGGGTGTCCCCAGTGAGATGCAGGCCATGATGCAGAGATCGGTGATTCCGCTCTTGGCGGATCAACTCGATCGATTGAAGCAGATACATCCCCATCCCATCACACGGTTGACTTTTCATACATGGGGATTGCCGGAATCCGATGTGGATACCAAGCTGCAAGGACTCATTCAGAAACGGACGCCGGTTGTGTTGGGGCTTCTGGCGTCACCGGCAGGAGTACTGGTGTCGCTGACAACCAGAGCTCATCGATCGATCAATGAAGCCGTTCTTCGATCATTGGCTGAGGGAGTGCGTGCCAGATTGAGAGAATGGGTCTATGCTGAGGGACACGACACGTTGGAAGAAGTGGTCGGTCGAATGTTGCGGGAACAGGGTCTGACGGTTGCGGTCGCTGAATCGTGCACCGGAGGTCTCATTGGCTATCGGCTCACGCAGGTCCCGGGATCTTCAGCCTATGTCGATCGCGGGGTGCTCTGCTACAGCAACCAGGCAAAGACAGATATGCTCGATGTGCCGGCACGTCTTATCGAGCAATATGGAGCGGTCAGCCGGGAAGTGGCCGCAGCCATGGCCAAGGGCATGCGAGACCGTGCCGGTGCATCGGTGGCATTGAGCGTCACGGGCATCGCCGGGCCGGGCGGTGCGACGGAAACCAAACCCGTCGGGTTGGTCTACATCGGGCTTGACGGTGGCGGTGATGACGTCATGACAAAGGAATGTCGGTTCCATGGTGATCGATCCGTCATTCGACAACGCGCCGCTCAGGCGGCCCTTGATATGCTTCGTCGATGGCTCATCGCCAGAGGGGAGGCATGATACGGACGTTTCTTGCCGTAGAATTGAGAGACGAGCTCCGCAACCGGATCATGCTGATTCGGCAAGACCTCAGACAACGGCTCGGCCATGAATCATCCAAAGACATCCGGATCAACTGGGTGCAGCCGTCGTCCATTCATCTCACCATGCAGTTTCTCGGTGACACAGATGAGCGGCTGATCGAGCCTTTGCGGGAGGCCGTCGAACGAGAAATGACAAGCCATCGGGCTGTCCATATACCGATCGAGCGGCTCGGCGTATTCCCTCGTCTTCAACAGCCGCGTGTGCTCTGGGCCGGCCCATCGGAGCAGTGGGAGCAGGACGATGACGCGAAACGACTGACGGAGTTGCATCGGGCGGTGGAAAACTGCTGCCAAGCCTTCGGCTTCGCGGGGGAAGGCAGACCGTTCAGTCCGCATCTGACACTGGCGCGGGTCAAGGAAGGGGAGCGCCATGTCGGCCAGGCTCTGGCCAAGAGCGGCGCCATGGACCACCCCATTCCATTTGGCGTATTGGCGGTAGAGTTCCTGGCGCTGATGAAAAGTGAATTGCGTCCAGGTGGACCCGTCTATACGAAACTATGGGAGGTTGGATAGCTATCCAATGCCCTTGCCAATGTCTCGCCGTGTCGGTCACATCGTGTCAATCATTCTTCCCACGTCCTCCTACAGGGGATGTGACGAAAGACACTCCTTGCCCGGCTTCTAGAAGCTTTTCCTCATCGTCGCACCGCGCCTGTTCCGGAACCGGCTGCGGAAACGTGGCGGCACTTCAGAGCGATCCCCGTGAGTGAGCGAGGCTCTTTGCCGGCTTCGAAGTGGAGCTCGACTGTTGTAGCGATGTGATTGTCGCCCGGACAGAGCGCCCAACGTTTCCAGTTGTCGTTACAGTTCGGCCGTTCGTCCTGAGGTTCTTCTGGAGCAACTCGCCGGAGTCCGCCGCTGCGTTGGCCTTCGACTTTCCGCTCCAGAGCACGGAGCCGACCCTCGTCGGTCATGGTGCCTCCGCGAATCTGAATGCCTTTGACTCGGGTATTGTCGTTGTTCATGCAGACTCGCACACCGGTGACGAATGAACGTTTACCATATGAGGAGTCCGTGTAGGCCGCAACCATCTCTCTGCTGCGTTCCTTTCCATCGCAGAGTTCCTTCTTTAGGTCCAGTTTGTGTTCGGAATCGTTGATGTTCTCTGTTTTGACTGATACGTAGCAGGGGTGATCCTGCCGTTCCTCCGATGAAATGCCGAAGATGGCATACTCATCCGTCGATTCACTGTCAGGAATGCCCAATTCAAAGGCGGTTCCTTTGAAGCCGGAAATATGCTCGGACGGAAATGCCGTGCCTGTCAGTATGAGATCATTGGCATAACGTTCGGCATGAGACGAGGGCACGCCCAACACGAGCATCAAGAGCGCCAAACCGGCATAGGCCGCATGATGAGAAGAGAGAGAAGGAGATTGCATCATGACGTCTTCACGGGCCTCTTTCTTTATCTCCTTAGCCTCGGCCTTTCGCCGTTGTTCCGCATCGGTTTTCTTGTCGATCAGTCCATCTAAGAGTCCCATTATGATCCTCCTGATCCAGAGTCGGTGGAGTACCCGTTCGCTCTTCAGCACATCTCAGTCGATTCTTGCCGAGGCTGAATGGATGCAATCACCGCCTCCGCCGCAAAGAGCCGCAGGCACCCGTACGTACGAAGATGTTGTTGAGCCGACCGTACGCCACACATCATCCGCCCCAAGGGTCTGTAGACCGATCTTGATATACGCCAGCTTGTTGTTGCTGTAAGGTTCGAGGTCGACGTCCCACGCATGGTGCTTGTTGTCGGGCGCGCAGACGCTGCCGCCGAATTTCTCGGCTAAGCGACTATTATTGTCCTTGAAATATTCTATGCGCATCCTTGCGCATGCGGTCGCCGCATTATTCACGTGTAGCGTGCCTGTAAGTCGGGGGCTGACCTGCGCGCCGCTCCAGGTCCAGACTACCTTTCCTGAATTGGTCGGTCCACTGCCGGCGAACGTTTGACCTCCGAAGTCGAAGCCGTCTTCACTGATTTTGACTGTATCGATGACGGGAGAAAGTCTCCGACGTTGTGAGCCGACGATTGTCCAATCCTTGGAGGCCGTGAGCTTTTCAATCGATATCCGTACCTCATCGATCTTGCTGCTGCTATAGTCATTCATCAACACATCCCACTCGTGATGCTTGTCGTCATCCGCGCAAACCTGACCGCCGTATTTTGTCGTCCATAGCTGCCCTCCGACATAATAGTCGACCCGCATCCGGGCGCAGAGCTCCCGAACATCATGCAGATGCAGGTGCCCGGTGAGCGAGGGAGTGAGTTGGCCATCCATGAGAAACCAGTCAATCCAGCCGTCATCGGTCGGCGCCCCGGCAACGAACGTCTCGCCGCCAAAGTCAAACCCAGGTTCGCTGATTTTGATCGAGGACCATCCGATCCACGTTGCTTTGAGATCCGCGAGCGAGGCGGCATGGGTGGGGCGTCCGTCAAGCGTCCCTATCAGTAACGTGGCGGCCGAAAAAACGATGATTTTTGAAATGCATCGCCACCAACCGAAACGTGCTGTGAGAAAAGTATCCGATGAGGTGGATTTGTTAGTCATAACATGCTCCTTTCGTTCGGATAAGGGCGCAACGATTTTTCTTTCCTTCAGAAAAGTATCCCCGTCGTTATTCATCGATTTGAGCACGATCGATGCCACTGCGTATTGAGAGGTGGACTCCGCGCCTCCCACCTAACCACGCATCACCACGCGTAATGCAACGAGTCGTTTGTTTTCCAGCAGCACACTGTGTTCATCGGAGTTATCTCTTCCGATACAGGCAGTATCTGACTGGATACGTATCCGACCTCAGCGGGCCAAGAGCGGTATCACGGACCTGCCAATTTCATTGGACCCTGCTGGCGGTGGAGTCGATCGTGCTGATGAAAAGTAGACGACGACGGACGGGCTCATTTGTATACGACGCTATGAGAAATCGGGAGGAAAGGTAATTACAGCAGAGATGGGTCGCCTCACGCGGTCATGGTTCGAGGAGCGGAATCAGCGCCTCGTGGCCTTGCCTCTGGGCCAGGTCCAGCGGGCGTTCGCCCGATGACATCCTGGCATTCTT
>NZ_JBLYIG010000218.1:0-4570 GCF_049222245.1 Nitrospira sp. BLG_2
CTTTTGGTGCAATTGGAATTCGGGACATGGGATCGGGCCAGAGCCTGGTCCTACTTGGGAAACTTTTCGGTTGAGGACGGCCTCCGTGCCAACGGCTGTGAGTGCGTGACGATTCCGGCACTCTGCGACATTCCGGACACTTCGCCGTTGTCTTGGTTACACCATGCGAAAGATCTCCTGACCGGCAGACGCTTCGATCAGGTCTGGGTATGGTTGGTGCACAATCGCTATTCGGATGCGTTTCTCGGATGGCTTGCCGAACTGGCGCCGGTGCGGGTCGGGCTCATCATGGAGTCGTTGCGGTATAGCGAAGAGGAGTACCGGCGTTGGCCGCATTTGCGGGAACGCGCCGGGCTTGCCGAACGGCAAGTGAGCTATATGACGCACGTGCTGACTGCGGACGAGCACGATGCTGAGATGTTCAATCAAGCCGGTTTGGTTCAGGCCTTATTTTGGCCATCGGCGGTGCCGTCCCGTTTCATTACCACAACGATCCAACAACCATCCCGCCGTGAGGCAGCGTTTTACGGGGAACTATATGGAGAGCGGAAAGCATGGTTGGCAATGCGTGGGTTGAAGGACTTGCTGATTCATCCGCCACCTGCAGAAGCGGCGACAGAGTTTCCCCTGCTCTTCAATGCGTTGCATCAGCAGATGGCCGAACGGCTCCAATCGGGGTGGCTGCCTCATCCGGCCGCACTCACGGAGTATGTGGGTCTATGGCGGCGGTTGCGGGAAGCCATTTTCGTCAATTGGTTAGCGAGCCTCAAGCCTTGGAGTGCGATCGTCAATCTTCCCAGCCTCTTTCAATCCTACGCAGGACGTGTCGTGGAAGCCATGGCCGCGGGTCGTCCTGTCATCTCGTGGAAAATTCCTGATCGGCCTCGCACACAGGACTTGTTCAAGGCTGGGCGAGAGATCCTCTTATATCCCAGGGATCGCCCCGTAGTTTTGGAGCAACATGTGAAGCGGATAGCACGCGACGCTGACTTCGCCAGAAACATCGCCGAAGCTGCCAGCGCGGAATTGCTTCGGTCTCATACGGCTGAAGCTCGTGCACGGCAGTGGTTGGACTGGATCGAGACTGGGCAGCCTCCCGTGGCTCCTAATGCAACAGCGGAGGCCGCTGTTCTGGATGCGAGCTCATCCCGGCCGTTCTCCAAGCTAACTGTCGACTTATCCGACGAAGAGATACGCGCCGCAACCACGGTCTTCGTGCTAACGGGAGATGGTCCCGCGTTCGCTGCTTGTCTGGAAGCCCTGCGCAAACAAGACGGACCGCCGTTCAAGCTGGATATTATTCGAAACGTGTGTTCGTTCAGCGCAGCGGCGCAAGCGATGATTGATCGCTGTCGCACCCCATATTTCATTCAGGTTGACGAGGACATGGTCTTGGCGCCGGATGCCGTGGCTTCGATGGAGAACGTGATGGCGGCCGCGCCTGACGACGTCGGAATGATCTGCTTCCATTTGTTCGACGAGGATCGCGGTATGCCGATTCAAGGGGTGAAGATTTATCGAACGGCGCTCATCAAGGCGCTCACGTTCCAAGACGTAAAGGCCAGCGAGATTGATCTCCTGGAACAGATGGGCTGGCATGGTCTCCAATGGATCCTCCATCCGGACGTCAAAGGGCTGCACGGAACAGTATGTACACCCGATACGATCTACCGCCGGTACAAGACCATGTATGAAAAGGACATCCGGCAATGGAACGTCCTGACATCCGACATCCGCCGGAAGGCCGACGCATTCCGGCAATCCGGCGATCCGCTTCAACTCTTCGCATTGTTGGGCGCGGTGCACGGTATCATCAATGCCCCTCTGGCAGCTGATCCCGAAAAGGACGCCCGCGCTTATGATTTTGTAGAACTCGATGTGTTCAAGCGGTTGTTTCTGACGGATCCGCCCATGGCGCCATCCTATGCCGCCGCACAACAGGCGCTGGCCGCTCATAAGCCAATCCCCTTCGAACGAGTGCAGTGGAAAGGCGGGAATGATCGAAATCCGCCGCCGCAAGTCGAGCCGGAATCCGGCGAAATGTCAACAGCCGGCAACGGATCGCAGATCAGCGATCCGGCGGACCAAGTGAACGGAGGCGTCATGAACTCGGATTCGTTCTATGTAAATTTGTTCGTCAATGCTCCGGCTTGGTCGGCGCCGCAGCCGAACGCCGACGAGTCGGCACGGTGGAGCAAGATTGCCGCCTTCCTGGAATACATTCTTCGGCGGGTTCAACAGAGTGAGCCTGGCCGGCGGCTGCGCATTCTGGATGTCGGATGCGGGCGAGGCTGGTTGACGAATCTGGCGACTATGTACGGAAGCTGCGAGGGGATTGAGCCGGTCGCCGGCGTCGTCGAGCACGCGCGCAAGCTGTTCCCTCATCTTCGGTTTGAGGCCGGGACGGCGGAAGTCGTATCGGAACGCGCCGATTTTGAGCCCTACGATGTGATCCTGACATCGGAAGTTATCGAGCACGTGCCTCATGGCCAGAAAGAGAACTTCCTCGCGCAACTATTCAGACTGTTGAAGCCGGACGGGTACGTCGTGCTCACGACTCCACGCGGAGAAATGTGGGAACAGTGGAAGACCATCGCGCCGCCCAACCAACCGGTGGAGGACTGGGTGACTGAAGAGCAACTGCGGGTTCTTTTCACCTCCCAGGGTTTTGTCGAAATGGGTCTGGACCGAATTCATGTCGAGGTTCCGGGCTTGCGTTACGTGCCGGCGCCCACACCGGCCGACCTCCGCTCCATGAATCTGTTGCCCATCTATCAAGTCTGGGTCTGCCAACGGACCGTCGATCGGATCCCTGTTCCTTTTACACGCACACCGAAAGTATCCGTCATCGTCCCGACATACAATCGCCCCGATCGTCTCCGAACGGCGCTCGCGAGCCTGGCCGCGCAGACATATCAAGACTTCGAGGTCATCATCGTCAACGATGCCGGTTGTGACGTGGGGGCCGTCGTGGCTGCCTGTGTTGATCGGTGCCGAATCATGACCATCACTCACGATCGAAACCGTGGATTGGCTGCAGCCCGCAACAGTGGACTCCGTGCGGCGAAAGGCACCTATATCGCGTATCTCGATGACGATGATCGGTATCTCCCGAATCATTTGGAAACGCTTGTCGGCTATTTGGATCGTCACGAATGCCGCGTCGCGTACACTGACGCCTGGCGAGTGCAGGAACGATGGAGCGACGGCGGGTATGTCGAGACGGGGCGTGATGTGCCGTACTCCTATGATTTCAAACCGGCGGAGCTACTGGTGTCCAACTACTTTCCGGTCCTCTGCGTGATGCACGACCGAGCCTGTCTCGATGAGGTGGGCCTATTCGACGAATCTCTCTTCGCCCATGAAGATTGGGATCTCTGGATCCGCATGGCGACCAGGTTCCCGTTTAAACACTTGCCGATCAGGACGGCCGAGTTCACCTGGCGAACCGACGGTAGTTCCATGACCAGCGGGACGCGTGAGACCTATCGGCGTACGACCGAGATCATTTATCGGAAATACAGGCCGTATGCAGACCGCATCGGAGGTGTGCGCCAAGCGCAGGACAAGCGTCTCACCGAGATGCGGACGATCGGAGATGCCAAGAGGTATACCTGTTCCATCATCATGCCCGTTTGTAACCGAATGGAGTTGACGAAAGATTGTCTGACGGCCTTGGCGGAGTTGAAAGACCAGCCGGAGTACGAACTGATCATCGTGGACAATGGGTCCACCGACGGCACGACGGATTTTCTCCGCCAACTGAGCGGAGATGTTCGGACCATCGCCAATGAGGAGAATCTCGGGTTCGCCAAGGCTTGCAACCAAGGAGCTGCAGCCGCCCGAGGGAAATATCTCGTCTTCCTGAACAATGACACGATTCCCCAGCCAGGATGGTTGACGGCGTTGGTGGCGGAAGTAGACAGCCATGCGGAGGTTGGCATTGTCGGCAGCAAACTGTTGTATCCTGACGGCACGGTTCAACATGCCGGCGTCGTTCGGGACTGTGCGCGCCGCTTGCCCTACCATATCTACAAGAACTTTGCCGCCAGCCATCCGGCCGTGAACCAGCGCAGAGAGTTCCAAATCGTCACGGCTGCCTGCCTGCTGATCAGGCGAGCCTTGTTTGAAGAAGTGGAGGGATTCGACGAAGAATACGTGAACGGGTTCGAAGATGCGGATCTGTGCCTGAAAGCCCAAGAGCGGGGCTACGTCGTCGTTTATCAACCCCGAAGCGTCGTCATTCATCTCGAAAGCCAAACTCCTGGCAGGAAGCTCCATGACGATGCGAACGTGACTCGTTTTTTGGACCGGTGGAAGGCGCAATGGTGGGCGGCCGACGAAGACCTGCATTTCCATGTGAGCGGTTTCAAATTGAAACGAGTGTTTCGTCACGGTCGTGAGGGGAGTGACATTCACATGTTCAACGACATCAAGGATCGCGCCGCGTGGGCCCACGTCGCCGCCACTCAGGCCGCCGCCTTGAAGCAAGACTGGCCGGCAGTGAAGCGGGAATTGAGTCTGGCTGCGGACTGGCCGGACGATCCTGCGATATTGGCCTGGGCGTCAT
>NZ_JBLYIG010000219.1:0-3508 GCF_049222245.1 Nitrospira sp. BLG_2
ATAGCTCACGAACTTCGCCATCCCTTTATCCGCACACACTTTCGTCAGCGCCGCCGTCAAGGTCGTCTTCCCGTGGTCCACATGCCCGATCGTCCCGATGTTCACGTGCGGCTTCTTCCGCTCGTATTTCGCCTTCGCCATAACCCACTCCTCCCTAATTCACGTACCGCTATTTCTTGATAATGGCTTCTGCAATATTCTTCGGCACTTGATCGTAACGGTCAAATTCCATACTGTAGGTTGCGCGGCCCTGCGTCCGAGATCGAAGGTCCGTCGCATAGCCGAACATCTCCATCAAAGGCACGGCGGCATCGATCGCTTGAGCCCCAGCCCGAACCTTCATCCCCTGGACTTTCCCTCTTCGCCCATTCAAATTGCCGATGACGTCCCCCATGAATTCCTGAGGAACCAGGACCTCGACTTTCATGATCGGCTCGAGCAAAACAGGATCCGCTTTTTTGCAAGCATCGGCAAAGCCCATCGAAGCCGCTATTTTAAAGGCCATTTCATTCGAATCGACGTCATGGTACGACCCATCGATAACGGTTACCTTCACATCTCGCAGAGGATAGCCGGCAACCACTCCTGTTTCCATGCGTTCCCGAACACCTTTTTCGATGGCAGGAATATATTCTTTCGGAATTGCGCCCCCCACGACCTTATTGACAAACTCCAACCCCTTACCTGCTTCAGACGGCTCGACCGTCAAGACGACATGGCCATACTGCCCACGGCCGCCGGTCTGCTTGATGTACTTCGATTCAGCTTCAGCCTTCCGCCGAATAGTCTCCTTGAATGCGACCTCAGGCTTTCCGACATTCGCTTCGACCTTGAACTCGCGCAACATCCGATCAACGATAATTTCGAGATGAAGCTCCCCCATGCCGGCAATAATCGTCTGCGCCGTTTCTTCGTCCGTCCGCACGCGAAAGGATGGGTCTTCCTGGGCCAGCTTCTGAAGCGCAAAGCCCATCTTCTCCTGATCCGGCTTGGTCTTCGGCTCAATCGCCATTGCAATAACCGGCTCAGGAAGCTTCATAACCTCAAGCAACACCGGCTGCTTCTCATCCGCCAAGGTATCTCCGGTGGTGGCTCCCTTGAGCCCTACCGCAGCGACGATGTCCCCGGCATGAACCTCATCGATTTCTTCTCGCTTGTTAGCGTGCATTTTCAAGAGACGTCCGATCCGATCCTTCGTCCCCTTCGTCACATTCAAGACTGGCGTGCCGGTCTTCAACGTCCCGGAATACACTCGGAAGAATGTCAACTGGCCAGCAAACGGGTCGGACATGATCTTAAACGCCAGCGCTGCAAACGGCTCACCATCGTCCACCTTCCTCGCCACTTCCTTGCCGCTGTTAGGATCCACCCCTAGGACAGGAGGAATATCGAGCGGTGAGGGCAAATAGTCGACGACACCATCCAATAACTGCTGCACACCTTTGTTCTTGAAGGCTGAACCGCAAAGCACGGGAGTAATTTTCATCGAAATGGTCCCGGCCCTGATCGCGCGCATCACTTCTTCCTCTGTCAGCGGGTGACCGTTCAAATACTTCTCCATCACCTGGTCATCGAATTCTGCAACTGCGTCGAGCATCTTCTCGCGATACTCGTTTGCTTGAGCGAGGAGATCACCGGGAATTTCATCGACTTTGTACTTCGCACCTAGCGTCTCATCGTCGTAAAAGTATCCCTTCATCCTAACCAGATCGATGGACCCCCGAAACTCAGCCTCGCGTCCGATAGGAATCTGAATGGGAACCGGCTTTGCCCCCAGCCGATCAATAATAGATTGGACACTGCCATAAAAATCGGCACCAATCCGGTCCATTTTATTCATAAAGGCAATACGAGGGACATGATATTTGTCCGCCTGACGCCAAACCGTCTCGGACTGAGGCTCAACCCCCTGTACAGAATCGAATGCCGCCACCGCCCCATCGAGGACCCGTAGTGAACGCTCTACCTCGATCGTAAAATCCACATGTCCTGGCGTATCAATAATATTGATACGGCAGTCGCGCCAGAAGCAGGTTGTCGCGGCGGCCGTAATAGTAATGCCACGCTCTCGCTCCTGTTCCATCCAATCCATCGTGGCCGCCCCTTCATGAACCTCACCCATCTTGTGGGTCATGCCCGTATAGTAGAGGATCCGCTCGGTGGTCGTAGTCTTGCCGGCATCAATGTGAGCCATGATGCCGATATTTCTTGTGCGCTCTAATGATGTCTGACGAGCCACTTCAACCCCTCTAAAAACACTTGTGCTGCAGATCAAGCCGCATCACACTGCTGCGACGTAAGAGCACCCGGATCTGCGGATCGCAGCACGGCTCAACTGCAGCACAGAACGACGTTACCAGCGATAATGAGCGAACGCTTTGTTGGCTTCCGCCATCCGATGTACGTCTTCCCGCTTTTTGACCGCAGCCCCCGTATTGTTCGACGCATCCAATAGCTCGGCTGCGAGTTTTTCTCGCATACTTTTGCCACTGCGCGTACGGGCAAACTGCGATAACCAACGAAGCGCCAACGACACTCGGCGTGCCGGCCTAATTTCGACCGGAACCTGATAGGAGGCACCCCCCACCCGACGAGACTTGACCTCAACGATCGGCTTCACATTATCCACAGCTGCCTTAAACACTTTCAGCGGGTCACTGCCGGTTTTCTCTTGGATAAAATCAAATGCGCCATAGCAAATCCGCTCTGTCGTACTCTTTTTCCCACTACTCATCAGTGTGTTAATAAACTTCCCGACCAGCTTATCTCGGTATCGCACATCGGGAAGCACTTCTCGTTGGCCCAAAAACCTACTGCGTGGCATATCGACCCATCCAGTCAGTGTGATGATTTTCCAGACTCTTGAAATCTATTTAGGCCGCTTCGCTCCATACTTCGAACGACTCTGCTTTCGGTCGGCCACACCCACCGCATCCAAGGCACCTCGCACTAGGTGGTATCGAACACCAGGCAGGTCCTTGACACGCCCTCCCCGCACGAGCACGATTGAGTGCTCCTGAAGATTGTGCCCCACGCCGGGTATATAGGTGGTCACTTCCATACCGTTCGTGAGACGCACACGCGCAACTTTCCGCAGTGCCGAATTCGGCTTCTTCGGAGTTGTCGTGTACACGCGAAGACAAACGCCTCTCTTTTGCGGACAAGACTTCAAGGCAGGACTCTTAGTCTTTGCCTTTACAAAGATCCGACCTTTTCGAACCAGCTGATTGATCGTCGGCATCCGTTCAGACCTTTCAAAAGAAACAAGCATCAACCGTCAAGTGCAAAGCCGCAGGATTATATTGACGTAACCGCCCACTGTCAAGTAGGCAACATCCTGCCGTTACTAAGATCGAGCGGCTTCTCCAGAAATCGCCGGGACGGCCGCATCAGACGGCACCGCAGGTGTAGCAGCCACAGGGACCGCTTCCAATTTTTCACTAATGACGAATGTATCGCGATACTCTTCGAACCCTGACCCAGCCGGAATCAAGCGACCTACAATGAC
>NZ_JBLYIG010000220.1:0-2184 GCF_049222245.1 Nitrospira sp. BLG_2
GGGCTATTACCTGCTTCGTATCCGCTTCTGTTCGTGGGTGCGCCCAGGTGAGTTGCTGCTTGGTGGACGTGATGCGCTGGTGATGGCGTTTTCCACGGCCAGCTCGACGGCGACAATGCCTGTGACCTACGCTTCGCTCAAAGATCGAGTGGGCCTGCGTGAACAATCGGCGAGTATGGGGGCGTTGGTTGGGGCGAACTTCAACAACGACGGCACGGCGCTGTATGAGGCGATGGCGGCGCTCTTCATCGCACAAATGATCGGGATGGACCTTAGATTCCAACAGCAATTGATAGTGGTGCTGACAAGTATCATCGCTTCCGTTGGCGCTGCCGGTATTCCCGAAGCGGGTCTGGTGACGATGACCATGGTCTTTACTGCCGTCGGACTGCCAGTGGAATACATCCCTGTTCTACTGACGGTGGATTGGTTTCTCGATCGCTGCCGTACGGCGATCAATGTGATGGGGGACATGAATGTCAGCTGTCTGTTGGACGGAAAGTACAAGGAAGGGGCGTAATCGTTGTACGAAGGTAATCTGAGCTCAAGCTATGCGGCTTTTGCCGGGCGCCAGCGAAGGCCGACGTTCAGAAGCTCTTGCAACAGATCCTTGTACTGGTAGTCGACCTTCTTTGCCGAATCGGCGAAATCTTCATCTTCTGCGATCTGTGGGTTGGGATTCGCCTCAAGGACGTACAAGTGTCCTTCGGCATCCATGCGCATATCGATTCGAGCGTAACCGCTTAAGCCGAGCGCCCGATAAACTCGCTTCGCCAGATCCTGAATGGCCTGTGCCTTCCCATCCGGTAAATTGTCGGCTTCTTTTGAGATGATTCCATACTTCAACTGATACTTCCGGCTCCATTTTACTCGCTCGGTGGCGATGCGCTTCGCGTCATCGGGTAGCTTGTCCATGATGAGTTCCCAGACCGGCAGCACTTGCAGTTGGCCGTTCCCGATGACCCCCACGTAGAGCTCGCGCCCTTCGATGTATCGTTCAATCAGAGCCCCGCTCCCCACGCTGTTGTGGACGAAGGCGACTCGTTCGGCGAGCTTCTCGTCATCCGCGACGATCGAGGCTTGGGAGATGCCGAGAGAGGCTTCTTCGTTGACCGATTTCACGATCAAGGGGAACGTCAGCGATTTGGGCCGTTTCACCGTGCGGCCTTGAGGCACTTCGATGAACTCCGGGTATGGAATCTTATGGAATGCCAGCACTTTCTTCGTTAGGACCTTGTCACGAGCCAGCATGAGTCCGCGTGGATTCGAGCCGGTGTAGGGCAGGTGCAAGAGTTCGAGGTACGACACGACATGCTGATCATAGACGGCCACGCCGTCGAATTCTTCCAGAAGATTGAAAGCAATGTCGGGTTTCCACTGCTCAATCGCTGAATGGATCACGCCGAGATCGCTTTTGACTCCGAGCGGGTACACTTCATGACCTAGCTTTCTGAGGGTTGAGACTACGTCGTACTCAGTCCGCCATTCGACGATTTTCACGTCATAGCCGGTCACTTCTTCGGGTGGCACCAGATCTTCGTGCATGAGGACCAACACGCGCAGTCGCTTCATAAGGCCACCCGATGCCGTCCGCTCCGCAAGAAATTCATGGTGTGAACGGTTAGTAGGATAGTGAAATCCAGCTTGGCCTGTTCCTCCGCGACAGGCACCCTGAGATCCAGCTCTCGGCATCGTCGGATCATGTCCTCCAGCACCTGGTCGATGGTGTATTGATACTCGCCGGTCCAACTCGCGACCTTTCGACGCACTTCACGGCGAAAGCGATTGAGAAAGCTGGCGGCCCTGGGCTTGGACGCGTGGCTCGGCATGGCGGAAAAGAGTCGCTTTAAGTCAGGGTCATACTGCAACTGCCGGTCGATGCCATAATGTCTCCGCTTGCGCTCATAGTGCTCCCGCAGGGTCTTTTTGAGATTTGGGAGCGAGTCAACTTCTTCTTGCGTCGTGACGCAGGGTGACACCCCCCGAAGCTCCTTCATCAGGCCATCGACATACTTGAGCTTCTTGAGCACGGGCCAGCCTCGATATCGCTCTTCCCAGAGCGAGTCGGGGGTCAACCAGACGGCAAAGGTTTCAGCGAAGTCCTCGTCCGGGTGGCTTTGCGCATACCACAAATCCAAGTGGCGTACAAAACTTCTACTGTAGGGACGCGGGGAGTAATACCTC
>NZ_JBLYIG010000221.1:0-1659 GCF_049222245.1 Nitrospira sp. BLG_2
GCTTGGCACCGGTCGAATCGAAGGCGCCGGCCTTAATCAGGCCTTCCAACATCCGCTTATTGACTTTGTGAAGATCGACCCGTCGGCAGAAGTCAAAGAACGATCCAAAGGGAGCCCCCTGAGCCCTCACCTCGAGAACCGACTCCACGGCCCCCTCACCCACGTTTTTAATGGCTGCCAACCCGAACCGGATCGCCCCCCCGGCCACCGCAAAATGTTTTTGGCTGGCGTTCACATCGGGTCCCAAGACTTTGATGCCCAGATCCCGACATTCCGTGAAATACCCCACCAGCTTGTCCTGATTGCCCATGTCGGTCGTCATGAGGGCGGCCATGAACTCGGTCGGGTAGTGCGCTTTGAGATACGCCGTCTGATAACAGACGACGGCATACGCGGCGGCGTGCGATTTGTTGAAACCGTAGCCGGCGAATTTCTGAATCAACTCGTAGAGCTTCTCCGCTTTCTTCTCAGGAACCTTCTTCTGCTTCGCGCCTTCGAGGAACTTAACGCGCAACTTCTCCATCTCTTCCGGCTTCTTTTTGCCCATCGCCCGACGAAGAATATCGGCTTGACCCAACGAAAAACCGGCCATTTTGTTGGCAATGGCCATCACCTGTTCCTGGTAGACGATCACCCCATAGGTATCTTTGAGGAGCGGCTCCAGTTCGGGAACCTCGTAGGTGATCGGAATCTTGCCCTGCTTTCGTTTGATGAAATCAGGGATGAGATCCATCGGTCCCGGGCGATAGAGCGCGATAATGGCGATGATGTCCTCGAACCGGTCGGGCTTCAGTCCGGTGAGCAAGTCGCGCATGCCCGAGCTTTCCAGCTGGAACAGTCCTGTGGTTTTTCCGGAGCTCAAGAGGGCGAAGGTGGCCGGATCATCGAACGGCACCTGATCGATCACCAGCGGCGTCGTCTCGGGATGCGTTTCGTTGATGAGGGTCTCGGCTCGCCGGATCATCGTGAGGGTCTTGAGGCCGAGAAAGTCGAATTTGACCAATCCGATCTTCTCGACGTCTCCCATCGAATACTGGGTGACAATTTCGTCGTTGGCGCCTTTGTAAAGGGGGACGTGGTCGGTGAGCGGTCCTTCGGAGATCACGACGCCGGCCGCATGCGTCGAAGCATGTCGCGCCAGACCCTCGAGCGACTGCGCATTGACCATGAGTTCTTTGACCTTCGGGTCCGTCTCCACCAGCTCGCGCAACCGAGGCTCCGTCTCCAAAGCCTGCTGCAGCGTGATGTTCAATTGATTGGGGACCAACTTCGCGACTTTGTCCGCGTCGGCATAGGACATTTCCAGCACACGGCCCACATCGCGGATCGCGGCTTTGGCCCCGAGGGTGCCAAACGTAATAATCTGAGCGACATGGTCGGTGCCATACTTGTCCACCACGTAGTTGATCACTTCCCCACGGCGATCCATGCAGAAATCCATATCGATATCGGGAAGAGAGACGCGCTCAGGGTTCAAGAACCGCTCGAACAGCAATGTATAAACGAGCGGATCGAGGTCGGTAATGCGCAGGGCATAGGCGACAAGGCTGCCTGCGGCAGAACCTCGACCAGGCCCGACCGGGATCCCTTGTGATCGAGCGAAGCGGATGATGTCCCACACGATGAGAAAGTAGCCTGCAAATCCCATCGAGCAGATCA
>NZ_JBLYIG010000222.1:0-2391 GCF_049222245.1 Nitrospira sp. BLG_2
TCTTGAACAACGGATTTCACGGTATGGTCCGACAATGGCAGGACCTGTTCTATGAAGGTCGCTACGCGTCGAGTTACCTGGATACCACGCCGGATTTCGTCAAGCTGGCGGACGCATATGGAGCGGTTGGGTTGCGGGTGAAGACGGCTGGCGATCTTGATGCCGTCCTGAAAGAAGCTTTGGCGACGGATAAACCCGTCATAGTGGACGTGCCGACATACCCCTATGAAAATTGCTATCCGATGATTCCGGCAGGCGGCTGTAACCATGAGATGATTTTGGAAGATCCGCCTGAGTTGAAGAAGAAGCAGTCCGGTGCGGCAAAGGTGACCCCGGAAGATAAGGATACGGTTTTGACCGCATAGGAGTGAGGGTGTAAGGCGTATAGCTGCTGGTGGAACGAAAGCTATACTCGCTACTCGCCTCGTCCCATATAGTCGTCGGCCACAAGTTCTTTGAGTAAAGATGGAACATATTATTTCAGTGACTGTCGAAAATAAGTTCGGGGTCTTGTCACGGGTCGCAGGGTTATTCAGCGGCCGTGGGTTTAATATCGAGAGTCTGTCGGTCGCTCCGACGCTAGATCCATCCATGTCTCAGATGACGATCGTGACGTCGGGCGATGAACGGATTATCGAGCAGATCGTGAAGCAACTGAATAAACTCATCGACGTCATCAAGGTCGTGGACTTGAACGAAGCGGAGTTTGTTTCACGAGAGACGGCGATCATCAAGGTGCACACGAAGGATGCGGATCGAGCCGAGGCACTCAGAATCGTGGATATCTTTCGGGCGAACGTGATCGATTCAACGCCGGGCACCTACACCATTGAAGTCTCGGGAGATCCCAAGAAGATCGAAGCGATCATCCACTTGCTCCAGCCGCTCGGGATCAAAGAGTTGGTCCGCACCGGTCGAGTGGCCGTTGCACGGGAACCGGTTCGCCCTGCTGCGATTCAAGCGAAGAAGATTGCCCGCGACTAACGTCCTGCTACGCGAATTTTTGCTACATCCGGATGCGTGAGGGAAAGGGATTGGTCATGAAAATTTACTACGATAAGGACGCCGATATTCAGCAGATCCGGAACAAGACCGTGGCCGTGATCGGCTATGGAAGCCAGGGCCATGCGCACGCGTTGAACCTGAAAGAAAGCGGCGTGTCGGTCGTCATTGGGTTGCGTGAGGGCGCCTCGTGGAAAAAAGCCGAGCAGAGCGGACTCAAGGTCATGCCCGTCGCCGATGCCGTGAAGGTTTCCGATGTCGTGATGATTCTGGCGCCCGATGAAGCGCAAGCCGCCATCTATCGGCAAGAAGTGGCGCCCAATCTTAAGGGTGGATCGTATTTGGCATTCGGTCATGGTTTCAATATTCACTTTGGGCAAATTGTGCCGCCGGCTTCCATCAATGTCTTCATGGTGGCCCCGAAAGGGCCTGGACATCTCGTTCGTTCCGAGTACACGAAAGGCAGCGGAGTGCCTTGCCTCCTGGCGATCCACCAGGATCCCAGCGGCACCACCAAGCAGGTTGGATTGGCCTACGCGAGCGCGATTGGCGGTGGACGAGCCGGTGTCATCGAGACGAATTTTCGCGAAGAAACCGAGACCGATCTTTTCGGCGAACAAGCCGTGCTCTGCGGAGGGCTGACGTCGCTGATCCAGGCCGGGTACGAGACGCTGGTTGAAGCCGGGTATTCGCCGGAAATGGCCTACTTCGAATGTCTGCATGAGGTGAAGCTCATCGTCGACCTGATCTATCAGGGCGGGATCGCCAACATGCGCTACTCGATCAGCACGACGGCGAAGTATGGTGATGTGACCAGAGGTCCGCGTGTGGTAACCGAACAGACGAAGCAGGAGATGAAAAGGATCCTTGGAGAGATTCAGACAGGACGGTTTGCCAAAGAATGGGTTTTGGAAAATCAAGCCAATCGACCGGTCTATAATGCGCTCCTTGCCAAAGGCGAAGCCCATCCCATCGAGGCCGTTGGAGCCAAGTTGCGCGGGATGATGCCATGGTTGAAGAAGGATCAACTTGTCGATAAAACGAAGAACTAGATGTTAAAACAGATCGTCAGCTTCATTCTTGCATCGTTCAAAGGTGCAATGTACGATGACAATGTACGCCGCGTTCCTTTCTCACGTACGGCGGCCTTGCCGGCCGAGAGGCGCGATTGGCGTCTTGAGATGGGTTGGGCAAAGAGTGGACGATTTGTTTGAGCTCTTATAGAGTGAGGCAATTCCGTGGCGGATCGAGCGATCGGCGTCCCCTTTGCCAAAGAAGGAATTCCTTTCATCGCGGTTCCTGCCGGCGTTACACTGTTGACGGGATGGCTGGGTTGGCCGGTCGTCGCCTGTGTCGGCGCCGTCGCGACGTTGTTTTCCGCCTGGTTTT
>NZ_JBLYIG010000223.1:0-2913 GCF_049222245.1 Nitrospira sp. BLG_2
GCACATTACCCATCGCAAGCGGCATGATGCCGGATTCGAGCAAGTATTATGTGTCCAACTACCTGGGCCACACCATCTCGGTGGTGTGCGGCCAGTACCCCAAAATGAACTGCGTTCCGGGACAGGTGCTCAAGAACATCAACTTGCTCGTAGGGAACTCGTCCGATGGGACCACCGGGAACTATAATCCAATCAGTGGAGAGATCAGTGGCCCGGTCGGTGGTTTTTCTGTTCAGACGCCGGTGAGCCCCGATGGGAAATTCGTGATTCAAGGCAATACCCTCACTGGGACCATTACCATCATCGATACCGCAACCGATACGCTGGTGGCGATGGCTCCTTGTGATCCGGGCTGCCATGGCGTCAACTTCGGCGCCAAGAAGGGCGGTGGGTACTATGCCTATGTCACTAGTAAGTTCGCCAATCGGTTGATTGTCTTGGACTATGACGTAAATAATGATGGTATTGTGACTCAAGAAGGACCAGACGCGCCGGTCATTGCCGGTACTGTGGTGCTGGTCAATGACAATCCCGCCTATAAAGACGATACTATTTCCGGCAACAGGGGTTTTGGGGCACAGGGTATCATGGCGGTGCCTAACATCTATAACGGCTGGGTCCAGCGGTTGCCGGGATACTATAAGGCTCAGCTCACGAAAGCCCAGCAGAATCCGATCGGCAAGAAGCGTCATAGCCGCCACGACGATGATGACGACGATGATCGTGGCCATGACCGTGATGATGATCGGTAAGAATAGTGTTTTTTGGTGTCAGTCCTTTATCGACTCCAGGATGTCCTAACAGGGGACATCATGATTGAACTAGGGGCAGACACCGCTGAAAGCGGTGTCTGCTTGCCTGGTGATGTCGTATGGTGTACTTCGCTCAGGGAGAAATATTATACGGGCCCAAGAATCAGAAGAATGAATCGAACGCTATTCTCGCGGCACCCCGCTACGATTTCGAGTAGGCCCATCAGATCGCCCTCAACAGACCGTCCTCGAATTCTGTCGTCTTCCTGCACAAGGCAGTCACAAGTTGTCTGTACCGTTCCTCGGCCCAAGCATTGAACGACTCGGCGTCCGGGAACACGAGGTCCCAGGCCTTGATTGCGTCCAGCATCAAGAGCTGCGGGGGGTTGGTGTGTCCAGAGAATAAGACGACCAGGACGGCGGAGTTACCGGTGAGGCTGATGTCGGTGAAGATATGCAGCATGGAGGAGGGAGGCAGCACAATTTCCCGCGAGGCGGCTTCGACGATCGGTTGATAAAGACGATGCAGTAATTGCGCTGTGACCTCATGCGAGTTCGCAGGGGTCAGGAGGCGAGGATTCGGCTTTTCTCCGAATAAGTTCTCCGTCAGATAGGTGGCCGCTTCCCATGTCGGCATGGTGCCTGAAGCAACCAGAGATTCGCAGAGGTAGGCGATCCAGTTCCGATTCCGGGGACGTTTGCGAACCGCCGTCAACTTTTTCGCCATACTCGGCAGTCCATTCTCTACGGCCTCGGTGGTTGAGCGAATTCGAATCAGGCTGTTCGGGCAGATGAAAAAAAGTATATCGATGGCGCCATAGCCGGTCAACGCATTGCCGACAATCCGGCAATGCGTGAGTTCAGCCGAGGGAAGTTACGTTTCGCGGAAGGTATTGGAGTTGACGCGGTCCGCGTATTGATCGTGGATGCGTGCCACGTCATCAGTTGATGCGACGAAGATATCCAAAAGCTCTGGGTCGAAGTGTTCGCCACGGTGTTTAAGCATGAGATCGATCGCATGGCTGAGCTCGAAGGCCGGCTTGTAGACCCGTTGAGTGGTGAGTGCGTCAAACGCATCGGCAATCGCGGCAATGCGGCCTTCGATGGGAATGGCATCTCCCTGCAATCTGCGGGGATACCCCGTGCCGTCGAAGCGCTCATGATGGGTGTAGGCGATCACGGCAGCGACTTTCAGCAGCTCTGCATCCGACCCGCTGAGGATCTTGTATCCGATTTCGGCGTGCTGCGCGATCACCCCGAATTCTTCCTGTGTGAACTTGCCGGGCTTCAGCAACACATGATCCGGGGTGCCGATCTTGCCGATGTCATGCATGGGGCTGGCCGTGCGGATTAATTCGCATCGTTCCGGAGACAGACCGGCCTTGCGGGCGAGCAACTCGCAGTAGTGGCTCATGCGTTGGATATGTCGGGCGGTCGCATGATCGCGGAACTCCGCGGCAATGGCGAGCCGTTGAATCGTTTCCTCACGCGACAGGCGCAACTCTTTTTCAGAGCGTTCCAGCCAGTCCAACGCCTGCTGTAGCGCGAGCGTTCTTGTTCGGACGATGTCCTCCAGGTTCTCACGGTGGAGGCGGTTTTCCATCTCTAGCCGTCGGCGGCGGAGCGCATTGGCGACGTCGATGAGAACTTCATTGGACTCGAACGGCTTGACGATGTATCCGAAGGCGCCGACCTCCAAGGCGGCATTGGCGAGGACCGAGCTGTCGAGGCCCGTGACCATGATCGCCGCCGTGTGTGTGTGCTCCTTGAGAATATGCCGCACGAGATCCATGCCGGATTCTCCCGGCATGTTGACGTCGCAGAGCATCAATGCAAAGGGTTCATCATTCAGCTTTTGTCGAGCCTCTCGGGCATCTGCGGCGCATTCGACCGAATACCCATGGCATTGAAGCAGGTAGGCAAGAAGGCGCCTGATCGGCTCTTCGTCATCGACCACCAGGATCTTGCGATTATCGAGCAGGGCCTGATGAGTGGTCTGGTTCAGCAGTATCGCCATGAGTCGGAATGTATTCGGATCGACGCTGTCGGGGTTGTCTTGTGTTCTTCTTTATCGGCTCATTGGCGTGTGACCTGAATGCCGTAGGAACGGCGGAGAGGTGTGCACTTTTTGTGCCAATTGGCTTCTCTCAATGACGTCATT
>NZ_JBLYIG010000224.1:0-6040 GCF_049222245.1 Nitrospira sp. BLG_2
ACTTGAAAGTACCGCGATGTATCTGAGGGTGCAAGCACTTCGTTGTACCGGACTATGGCTGGCGCATGCACATAGATCACGCAGTCGTTCGATGGGTACGAGGACATGTGTTCGGGCTGGAATTCCTGCACCTACGACCGGTTCAGCGTGAACGACTGCGTCGGCTAGTCGAAAAGCTCCGAGCGCAGTAATCCTACCAATTCCCGACCACCCTCGTATCGATAGCCGGCCTTGAATGGAATACCTGCATTCGGTAGGATGACACACTGAAGAGAGTCGTCAATCTCGGCGCGATCTCGCGTCGGCCAATCGAATCGATCGAGGCAGACCGAGAGGGCCACCATACATGTTCGATCCAGCAAACCAGGCCCTCCGCGCCGGTCCTCGATGGAAACCACCATTCTGGGCGCTGGTCGGACTCGGCACCCTTCTTTTCTTAGGCCTTGTCGTCCTTGCCAATGTGCTGGATATCGGCGAGCGCCTCAGCCGCCTCCATCCTGCTCTGGAATTCGCGTTCTACATGCTTGTCCTCTGCGCCATCTATGGCCTGCTGATCAGGCCAGTGCTGTCTGTCATCAGCATGACCACGCACCCGCTTCAGCGCGTGCTCCTCACCGATAGCAGCGTCACCAAGAAGGAATATAAGGCTGTAGCCAAGCGCTTCCTGCAGGGCGGCGGTCTGTCGGCTGAGGTCACGACAAGGTTAACAGAGTCGCTGTGGTCCGGTGTTGGGTTAGAGCAGGAGGTGAAAGCTGCGCTCGATGAGAAACGTGCGCGCTCCAGCCAGATCGTAAAAGACCATGCGCGGTTGGCGTTCCTCAGCACGGCCGTCATCCAAAACGGCAGCTTAGATGCACTGATGCTGGCCTATGCCAACCTCAAACTTGTGCGCGCGCTCGTCATCCACTTCGGCTTTCGGCCGTCGTTTCCCGCGCTGTTGACGATGTATGGACAAATCCTGGCCGCGGCATTGATCGCGGAACGGGTCGAAGACATGCAACTGGAGGATGTGTTTCCTCCCTTGAGCGCGTCGGTCGGAGGTGGCGTCATGTCCGCCATCCCCGGCATGCACCTCCTCATTCATGCGCTGTTGCAAGGGATGGGTAGCGCGTTCTTGACGTTACGGACCGGCTACCTCACCGAAGAATACATTCTCCGCGGGGCGCAAGCCTTTGATCGCCGACGGGAACGCAAATCGGCCAATCGCCGCGCGGCGAAAGATTTACTCGGCGTCGTCCTGGCCACCGCGGCTCAACTTCCTGCCTCCATGCGCACACTTCTGAAAGCCGCCAACCTCTTCCGTGAACCGGTCCATCAATCGTAACGGATAAAGACCCCGAGCACTCATATCCGAAAAGTAGCACGACCTCGGTTGAGCTTCCTTAAGTGGCCTAGCATGGTAGCGGGCACAGGTGTATCTGGGATGCTGCTAGGTTTACTCATGAGAAGCCCGCAAGTCGGTTCATTGACGCACCTGAGCGGTCGCTGTAATATAAAGACCACAATTCTGGTCACATATATTAGAGGTCTCCTATGGCAAAAATCTTGCCGCTGTCCGAAGTGAAAACCCGCCTCCCTGAGCTCGTGGCAGGAGTTCAAGAGCGTGAAGAGGAAGTCATCGTCACGAAGAACGGCCGCCCGGCTGCTATTTTGATGAATATCGATGAATATACCCGCCTTAAAGAGACGTTGGATGTCCTAAGCGATTCTGGACTCATGAGCCAGATCGCCGAAAGCCGGGCCTTTTACACAGCGAAACGCAAAGGACTCTCGTTTGAAGACGTGTTCGGCGAGCCTCTCGCGCCCATCAAGAAGCGTCGCACGGCGTGATCTCCTTTCGGCCGGACATCCCTCCGCATGTGGCGGACGTGATTCGCTCGCTCCATCCCGACCTCAAGCAACTCATTAAATCAGCTATTCGCTCCATTGCCACCAATCCCGCATGTGGAGAGCCACTGAAGCGGGAATTGGACGGGCTGGGAAAGTATCGTGTTCGGCGTTTTCGCATCGTCTATGCCGTTCATGAAAAAACACGCATCATTCGCCTGATGGCGGTAGGTCATCGCCGCTCTGTGTATGAGGAGCTGATCGAGCGGCTCCGCCCCAAAACCTAAGAATTACCATTTCGTCAGTTGACTCTTTACCTTCACCGATCACTCCCTCTGGGTTACGCTCGTCCGGGAAGCCTATCCTTAATTACGCTGGCATCGACTCGTGTGCTTGTTCTATCAACTGGCTGATCAGATCGTCATTCCAAATGCGATCTAGGCACTGGATCAGCTCGCGTAAGACCCAGCTCGTCTTCCAATACACCACGCTCAAGGTCGCCTTCTGCACCGACGGTACGTGGAGTCATCCGATTTTCAAGGGGACCCCAACATTGGCACGTCACCGATGAGACGAATGTCTTCACATTCTTCGACCTTACGAGGATGGTGACCGGATCAACCTGTTCGGATTCAGCAGAGGGCCTACACTGCCCACAGCATCGAAGGAATATTGCCACTAGGTGTTTTGCGAGGTGTGTTGAAGGGATGAGACTTATAAGAATGCGCAGTGGAAGATTCGATCATGGAGAAAGAAAACGGTGTGGCCATACAACTCGGCGTGACGCCGCGCTACTTGGATCCTCGGTGCCACGAGAGGCTTTATGAGATCGACATGGGAGTCAATGAGCTACGGGATCGACCGGACGCTGACCCAGCGCTGACGAAAATGGAAGAGCACATATAGAGTAGAGGAGCCGTTCATGCACGGATTTACCACGAGACAACTGCACGCCGACGGGAAGACGAAACCCATGAACGCCCATGCGATGCCGATTTTTCTCACGTCAACGTTTGCGTTCGATTCTCCCGAAACAGGTGCCGATCTGTTTTTGGGACGTCGAGCCGGGCACGTCTACAGCCGAATGGGAAATCCGACGGTCGAAACCGTCGAGCAGGTGGTCGCTGATTTGGAAAACGGAGAGGCAGCGGTGGCCTTTGGGTCTGGGATGGCGGCCATTCAGGCCAGCTTGTTGAGTGTTGTGAAAGCGGGCGATCATGTGATTTGCGGGGAAGCGCTGTATAGTCCCAGCCTCCATTTGATCACACAACGTTTGGCCGATCTGGGAATCGCGTCGTCAGTCGTCAATACATCCGACGTGCAGGCCGTCGAAGACGCCATCCGAGACGACACGAGGATTATTTTTTACGAAACTCCCGCCAATCCCACATGCAAGATCTCCGATATCCGAGCCCTCGCCGAACTGGCCAGGTCTAAAGAGATTTTGACGCTCGTGGACAACACCTTTTCCAGCCCGTATTTTCAGCGGCCGTTGGATCTCGGCGCGGATATTTCCCTCCATAGTGCGACGAAATATCTGAACGGACACGGCGACGTGATCGGAGGGATCGTCGTGGCTCGCTCTGAACTGGCCGCCAAGATTCGTACGTATCGCCGCGACACCGGCGGCATTCTGAGCCCGTTCGAGGCCTATTTGCTTTTGCGGGGCATCAGGACTCTTTCATTGCGCATGCAACGGCATCACGACAACGCGATGAAGCTCTTCGAATTTCTGGCCGGTCTTCCAAAAGTCAGCAAGATATACTATCCCGGCGATCCCACGTTCCCCGGCCACCCCGTGGCGATCCGACAAATGACCGGCTTCGGCGGTTGCTTCAGTTTCGAGCTGGCCGACGGACTTGAGGCGGCCAAGCGGCTGTTGAAGAGACTGAGGCTCTGCACGTTGGCGGTGTCTTTGGGCACAGTCGATACGTTGATCGAGCATCCGGCATCGATGACCCATGTCGCGACACCGGCAGACATCATGGAGCGACAGGGAATCACAAGCGGGCTCGTGAGAATCTCGGTCGGTTGCGAGGATATTGAGGATGTGATCGCCGACCTGGAAAATGCGCTGAAAACGGATTGAGCTCCTGCAGGAGTACTGCCCCGATCGCTGGTCGCAGTGACGCCACGCCTGGCTCCCTTCTTGAGAAAGCAAGAGAGTCGTGGTATTGGAGAAAGATCAAACGACATCCCGGGAGGACGGCGCCACGGGATTTCACCCAACGAGTTTGTTGATTCTGTATCGAATGCTCCGGCCGAATCATTGGAGCGAGAGTCTTTACTTTGAATCTTAAAGGCCTCATCCACAGAGAATTAGGCGAAGGCTTGACGGAAAAGGAATTGGCTTCGCTGGTCGGAGTTCCTATCAGAACGATCACGAATATTCTTGCCAATAAAACTCAAGACGACCCCCAGGTCTGGGAGAAGTTCGCGAAGTATTTTCGGATGGACGCGGACTTCTTGCGCACCGGCATATCGCCGCGCGCGCGAACGACGGTCGAGCTGCCGGTCAATGCTCATCAGTCCACGGCTGGTCGAATCCAACAATTTCCGCTGCTGCGCTGGGACCAAATGCATCAGATTGCAACAAGAGAAATCCTTCCCGAGGTGCTCCATGCCGAGGCGATGATCGAGGCGACCGACGTGTCGGGGACGCGCACGTTCGCCGTGAAAGTCCAAGACGATTCGATGGAGCCCTTGTTCAGCAAGGAGGAAATGATTTTTGTCAATCCGGATCTCGAGTGGAAACACGACGACTATGTGATTGCCCGCCATCGGGATGGAGACTCGGAAGCCATGCTCCTTCGCCAAGTGAAACGCATCGGTGCTCAATGCATACTCCACCCATTGAACCGGAAGTATGCCGACATCCCCGTGACGAGCCAGGACGCCGTGTGGGGGAAGGTCGTCCGGCTCAGAAAGAATCTCTGAATGTACGCGGGGCCAGGAGGAAGGCCGCTCGTCGTCCTATCGGTGTGGTGACTCCAAAAGGAATTCCCGCTCAAGAAACGATCAGCTGCTCGATCACAACATGCTCTTACCGGGATTGGATCGGAGCCGATTTCCTTGTGTGTATCGGCGTCAACCCCGCAAATAGTCAACCGGTAATCCTGAAATACCTCTACTAATGGCAACGTATCGATTCAGTGTGGGCTCGCTTCTGGACAGTGTCCGAGACACCTTTAATGAGGCGTTGACTGTCCTGCCATTATGGTGTTTCACCCTAAAAACGAACTCTGATCTCCCCAGAAGGGCTTGGCCGGCTTGCTCTATCCTCGCGGTTTTCATTCTTGGCCTGCTTAGCGTCATGGACTCATGGGGAGCGCCATACGAATTACCGGAAGAACGACCGGCCGAGCAAGTACTGGGACCGGATCTTATCGCAGGCCCGGAGTACCGCGTCGAGGATCCGATTCTTCACGATGGGTACACGAATGTATATTCCGTGTCGTCTCCGTACGGTCCATTTTTCGTTCGAGGCGACACGATGTTTGTTCGCCTGCGCCGGGAGCTACATGCCATCGCCGATTTGCAAAAACGCAACCTCGCCGGACTGACGACCGAGGCCGCGGTTAATGAATGGATCACTCCTCTCAAAGCTCTTGGACGCCTTGCTTCGAAGCCCGTGCAGACTCTTGCCGGAATTCCATTGGGAATCTCACGGCTGATCGAAACGTCCAAGGACAGTCTTTCGTATGAGGCGGGGCCCTATGAAGACAACAGCGTTGAATCGTTTGCCCAAGTATCCGCGTATAAGCGCCGTATTGCCGCTCATTACCATGTGGATCCATACTCGACGAATCCAATCCTCCAGCATCAATTGGATCGCGCCGCGTGGGCGCATGTGGTCGGATATGCCACCACCTTTGCCTTGATGTTGGTTCCCGTACCAAACCCAGTGCCTTTGATGTTGACTTCGCTCACAACCGTACAAATGCTGAATCAAGTTCTTGAGGAACAGGGGCCGTCGGATCTGTACAGTCTCAGCGAAAAGAAGTTGAAGGCCATGCAGATCAATGAAGGATTGAGCGATCAGTTTCTGGCTCATCCGTCGTACAGTCCCCGGCATAGAATGATTATTGTTTTCGCTCTCGAAGGGCTCGCGAAGGCTTCACACCGAGAGCGCTTTATCGGCGCGGCCTTGAATGCCCTATCGGAGGAAGAAGCCTTATTCTACCAGCAAGAAGTCGAACTCCTGCTGGCCTAC
>NZ_JBLYIG010000225.1:0-1555 GCF_049222245.1 Nitrospira sp. BLG_2
GATCATCACCGGTTTCTTTCGAACGCGATCCAAATAGACGCCGATCAGCGGCCCGAACAGCAAGGGCGGCAGAGTTTGAAGCAGTCCGACCACCGTCATCTTGAGCGCCGAGCCGGTCATCTCGTACACAAACCACAGCAACGCCACCTTGTTGAGGCTGTCGCCGATCTGCGAAATCGTCTGGCCCGCGAACAAAAAGCCGAAGTCTCTGGTCTTGACTAATTCCCAGCCTCGCGCGCGGCCCGGAGTGGAACCGGTCGCTTTTGCATCAGCACATACATCAGACATGTCGGCCTCGCCCAAGAATCCTATGCTGCTCGGAGGCGTGGGCCTGTCCGGCTTGAACACCTTCATCTTCGAGAAGACGCTCATACAAGGCCACATAGTCGCGCGCCATCCGATCCGCGGTAAACCGCTCGTCAAAGGCGGTCCGGCAGCGTTGACGATCGATGAGAGAGACCTGCCCGACTGCATCCACCATTTCGGATACCGTCTCGCAAATAAAGCCGGTGACGCCATGATCGAGGATTTCCGGAATCGATCCACGCCGGTAGGCCAACACTGGAGTTCCGCAGGCCAGGGCTTCGATCAACACCAATCCGAAGGGCTCGGGCCAATCGTAGGGGCAGACCAATGCTCTCGCATTGCCGAGAAACTCGTCTTTCTCGGCATCGGAGATCTCTCCGATAAATTCAATCAAGGGATGATTGAGCAACGGTTCAATTTCGGCTTCGAAGTAGTTCTGGTCGGCAGGATCCACCTTTGCCGCAATCCGCAGAGGGAGGCCGGAACGTTTAGCGATTTCAATCGCTTGGTCCGGGCGTTTTTCAGGAGAGATGCGACCCAGAAAAGCCAGATACCCTTGAGCCTGAGGATGAAACGTGTAGAGGTTGCGAGGAAGACCATGGTGGACAGTCGCCGCCCAGTTGGCCCAAGGCAGCGGTTTACGCTGAGCATCCGAAATGGATACCAAGGGCATTTCAGAAAATTCCCGGAAAACCGGCTCCAATTCCGGAAGATCCTGACGGCCGTGCAGGGTCGTCACAACCGGAATGGTATTCCTCCGCGCCAGCGGGAAGCCGATGAAATCCAGGTGTGAATGAATGATGTCGAAGCCCCTCGACGCTCCAAGGCCTCGTTCCTGCAGCATCATCAACGGGGCGTCCCGGTTGAAAATACCGGTATTCAATCGGAGAGCCTGCGGGCAGATCGCTTCAAGACGAGCGGCGGTCTCTGAATCACCGCTGGCAAACAGCGTGACGTCATGTCCCAGGGCAACCAACTCCTCCGTAATGTACGAAACGATTCGTTCGGTTCCTCCGTAAAGTTTAGGCGGTACACTTTCCCACAACGGGGCCACTTGCGCGATTCTCATGAGCCCTTCCTTTCTTTTCCTTTGTCGCGTGATTGCGTGATTCAGTCGCCGACTTGTTGTACGTGATTCATTCTATAGAGGCCGGTTTGAAAGCAATTGCCGGTGATCGGTTGGAAGTGAACCTTTGATGACATATTGCTATCTATTGGCTGCCCTTATGACTCGTTTCTTCCCTTGTCA
>NZ_JBLYIG010000226.1:0-8324 GCF_049222245.1 Nitrospira sp. BLG_2
GCTCGCCGTGAAGCTCGTGTCCCGGATGATCACTTGGTGCCACGCCGCATCCTGCTCCAACGTGTAGCTCCCCGCGTAGTACACGCCCCAGATGTAGCACACCAACCACCCCATCCAGTAAAAGTACCGCTTCAGCTCCAGCTTATGGTCCAGGTTCGCCAGGTTCCGGTCCCGCGTCACCCAGATCCACCCAATCGTCACCGCAAAAAACACCGCGTTCGCTAAAATGTTAAACCGCCACAGCCCCATCCACACCGAATCAAACTCCGGGGTCATGGAGTCTAACCCGTGCGAGTACCCGAACGCCCGCTGGTACAGCACCCAAAATACTCCAATCCCCAAGATCGCCAACCACCCGATCTTCACCGGCTTCGAATCGTACCACTGCGAGATGTCATACCCTCGCCCCGAACTGTCAGCTGCCATGTGCCCTACCTCCTTGTGTTAAATGAAAGTGTCCTACTACCGAATGCCACGTTTCAGGAAGAGATCCTGCCACGATTGATATGTTTCCTCTGGTGGAAGGATCCGCAAAAGGTCAACAAGTATCTGACAAAGCTTCGAGACGAGTCAAGCAAAATATCATGAGAAAGGCACCTAACCCCTTGCCTATAGCGCACATGGGGCGGCTCTACTTTGGAGAGGGCAGGTATACTCCTGCAGGTATTGGAAGTCAAGATGAGCAAGGAGCCCGGTGGTGTCAAGTCGACTTGCTGGACGAGATGAAAGGTCGTTCTGATGCGCCGATTCAATGAACGTGATCGCCTGGCGGAGGCAAGATTTCTCCCTCTTGATTGAGCTGGGAAATCTGCTGTGTCAGCAAGGTCATATCCGTCCACCCTGTTCCATCTCCATTAGGAATCCACCGTGCTCGCAAATAACCGAAGCGGTCGACGAGGAATTCCATGTGTTTCGGGCGTGTTCCTTCGCCGAACAGATCCGGAATAGAAAGCGTCCTTCGGAACAAAGCATAGCTGTTGGAGATCTCGCGCGCACCCTGTGTCACGACAGGGAAAGGCATATTTCGCACGATGGCGGCCAGCTCGTCCGGAGGCAAGTCGGTCATGGGGACTGCCAAGATGGCCGTATTCTTTCCAGTGATCGTGGTGGAAGCCGCACGGAGTTGCTCGAGCCGGTCACGTGATTCCGGCCAGGAAAAGAGGACCAGCAGCAGACTGTGTCTTCCGCGGAAATCTTTCAATGTGCCGCTTGAGCCGTCGTGCGCAGTGTACGAGAAGTTCGGAGTGGCCATGAACGGTTGCTCAGGAAGAATACGGGGAGTGATGATTCTCGATTGATACCCCCGAGAATTGGCATGGAGAAAGTTCAGCAAGTCCCAGCGTTCGTCTTCAGAGAATTTCTCGCCGAAGGCCGGCATGATTCCGTTGTATCGTCCGTAGGTCAGCCAATGGAAGAAGTCGCCGGCCGTATGCATGGCGGTATGAGGCTCCGTTAAAAAGTCTAGAGGTTGTCTCGGCAACGTCTTGGCCAACACACCGTTCCCCTTTGCTTGCGGCCCATGGCAAGGAACGCAATTCGCCGCATAGAGCTCAACGCCATTTGCAATGGAGATAGCATCGAACGGCACCGGAGTCTTCCTGTATGTTTCCGGGTACGATTGCACGGAAATGGGATAGAGTGACGCACCAAGTCCGAGGACTCCTAGTATTGTCGGAACAGCGATTCGCCACGGAGTTTCCCACTGTTTCTTGCGACCGAGAACGATCGTCGTTCCGGCTATGATCAAGAGTACGAGGCCGGCCAGTACGATAGTCCGTACGAGCCAGTCGCCCCAGGTGGCATCGATGGAGAAGCGGAAGGGGTAGGGCCAGTAATCGATCACATCATGCTTGGCGGGCACGGCGTTGGCCAGTAATGTGGCGACGATCACCAGTAGGATGGCAAGGACGAACTCAATCCTTACCCCAGTCCGAAGCTTTCGTCCACCCGCTGCGGCTATGTCCGAATCCTGCCCAAGCGATGGTACCCAAACAGACTTCGCGCGCGCGGCGATAAAAAGAATGATCGCGAGCAACGTGAGTTTTAGGATGAGGAGCCAACCGTAGGTCGTAGCAACGAGTCCGGCATAATTGGTATCGATCATACGATTTGCCACGACCAGGCCGGACACGATCACGGCGATCATTGTGGGAAGAGCCAATGTCGAAAAACGGCTCAGCACTTTCCCGGCTTGGGATCGGTCGTCGGATGATTCGGTCGTGGTGGTGGAGGCAACAAGGATCACGCCCGGGAGTCCGCCGAACCAGACACTGGCTACGATGACATGCAGCGCATAGATCACGGTGGCCAAGACGGCTTGCTCTTCGGCCGCCGAATGGCTGGCGAGAGAACCGAGGGCCAGGGGCAGCGTCGCAACAGACGCGCAGACAACGTAGCGCCAGCGCGCCGGAGGAGAAACCCGAACGTACAGAACGATTACAATAACAGCGAGGGCACTAGCAGCACGCAGGGTCCAAATAAGCCCGACGCGGGTCTTTTGTAAGAAGTCTACCCAGGCTTGTGGGCTCCAGGCATTTTCAGGAACTCCGGTCGCTTGCGCCGTCGTTGTAGCTAGGAGACCGAATAGTCCGAGCAAGAGCCCTACGGCCAGCCAAGGAAAGGTCTTTTTCAGGCGAGTCGGCCACGTATGCCGGGAAGCAAGGCCTATGTGTCCGGCGATTGCCAAAAAAACGCAACCACCGATCAGCAGCATAGAGGAGGCTAGCTGCAGACAGCGAAACAGCGCGCCAGCAGCTTCGATCATTTCTTTTGCGTTTCGCCCTTTACGGTGAAGTCGAAAGACGACTCGACGACGTGTCCGTCCACCGAGAGGACGCGAAACTTGACGGAATACTTGCCGGGTGCCAGCTCCGGTAGCGGCAGCACGATCGATTTTTGATCGTCAGGGGCCAAGGTTGGTTTCAAGTCGGTGATCGATTGTTTCTTGGCATCGAGGACTACGAGGGAGGCGTATTCTCCCTCGATTTTCTCGTTGAACCACAAGCGCACCTGAGTCGGCGCATTGGTGAGGACGGCTCGTCGCGGTGGTTCCGCCTTGATCAACATGGAATGCGCGAAAGCCGCAGTGGCCGAGACTCCCAAGACAAACGCCATGATCAAGATGACACGCGCGAACGCGCGTGTGCCTAGCGAGCCGATCATTGGTCCTCCATGTGCCCGATGCCCGATCATGGGGTCCAAGAAAACGTGACGCATCCGGCTTTCTGACTCAGCGCTCTGGCGAGTATTCAAGGCCTAATCCTATTACGATGATACGGTGATCTCCGAAGGTTTGCGGCGATCCCGAAAGGAAAAGAACACGACGACAGCGATGCCTACCAGGACGGGCACGATGACCATGATGTAGTGAGTCAGGTGCGAAATGGCTCCTGTTTCTCCGACAGAAAAAGGAAACCGCGAGACGTGTTCTTGCTTGTCTCCGATTGAAACCAGGCCGACGAACTTGCCGGGTTTATCAAAATTATATTTTACGTCGATGGAGCCGGTCGGGTAGACCTTGGCTGGGAAATGGGTGACGGTCACTGCTTCGAGATTATTCTCCGAGCCGGTATCTTGAATGACACGCACTTCTACGGGTATTGAGCGAAGTTCTTGCTCAACGAAATCCAGCACCAAGACGGAGTTCCCCGTTCCTGGTAGTTCTTGGCAAAATTTCCGATCGTAGTATGTGTCAGGCTGGTAACTGGCGAAATACATTTTATAGGGTCCGATGTGGAGCACGCACGTATCAGCTGCCAATTCATGGCCATGCTGGGCCAGTGCCGTAAAAGGAGCCAAGACCAGAAGGAACAGACCGCATACCAACGCACGAATCAGCAAATGACACGACATGTTCCACCTTCTTCTTTCTCTGATTCTGATGTAACGGTCCCTTCGTCGCGCGACACTAGGAGGCCGCGATTTGCGACGGCTTGTGGCGGTCGCGCATGAAAAAAACAATTGCGCCGACGATGACGACCGCAGCGACTGGAACCATGTAGATATTTAAAAATTTGGAAAAGATCTTCGGTTCACCTACGGAAAATGGGAACCGGGATATATGTTCCTGTTTGTCACCCACGGTGACCATACCGACAAATTTCCCGGGCTTGTCAAAGGTGTATGCAAAGTCGATGGAACCGTTCGGATACACCTTGGCGGGAAGGTGAAAAACTGTAATAGTCTCAAGATTGTCCTCTGAGCCTGTGTCTTTGATGATGCGCACTTCGGCGGGGAGTGAACGGAGTTCTTGTTCGATGTAATCCAGTACGACGATCGTTTGGCCGGTCGCCGGAATGTCCTCACAAAACTGCTTTTGCTGCGAGTTCTCTGGCTGGTAACCGCTGAAATGCATCATATAAGGTCCGATCGTGAGCTTGCACATGTCTTCAGCCATGGAGAGCCCGCCATGAGCATAGGCTTGTGAGGACACAAGGGCACTCATGGCAAATAGTACACATCCAATCGTCAGCTTCAGGTATACGAAAGGCCTCATGAAAATCCCTCTCTGGAAATAGTGAAATGAATGCCTAGATAGTCACGCACAGCCACTGATCACGAACGACGGCGAGACGCAAACCAACCCCGCACGCGGCTCGATTTCGAGAGCTCATATCCAACTATTCCGAGGACCAGCAGTAAGGCCAGCGGGCCCAGCGCCGCGCGACCGAGTTTTGAATAGTCGACCTGCTGCACTCGCAACAAATAGGAAGAAGGGCTGAGCCCCTCTGCCGTTATGATCAGTTTATAGAGGCCCTTGTCCAAATTGGCTTCTCCTCTCACCACGCCATCAGGGTGAGAAGCCGGCTTCCAGTACGCCACGGTCTTGGTCTCGTCTTGCTCATTTTCATTGACCCCTCGAATGATTTTGACTCCCACCGGTAGGTTTCGCAGGCTCGGGTCGACCAGGTCCACCACGAGAAAGGTGTCCCCTACATCAGGGATATCCGTGCAGTATTGAGCTTTCGGCTCGATTTGCGGCTGGTAAGCGCTGAAATGCACCATATTACCGCCGATTCTTCGCACGCAGATGTCCTCTTCCATCGACACGTTTCCGTGCGCGGCGGCGAGGCCGGGGCTGAAAATTGCTGTGAGGGTCAATAGAAAAAGGGACGGGCCGAAACGTCTTACCTGCTTCATCATGACTTTATCTGTGGTTCACAATTCTGGACGTAGAAATGTACCATCCCGCAGACTGTTCTTTCAAGTGCTCGAGTCACGCGCAACGGGTGTATGCATGTCGCCATGGTGCCGATGCGATCGTCTAATACTGAGAATACATTTCATCGAAATTGAGAAGTAAACTCGAAATGGATACATTTTGAGAGTTGACGGCAAGAATGAGACGTGATGATAATAAGAAAAAACCGTAGGTTCAGCGTGAAAGGAGGGCACTCATCATGAAAGCAAAAGAGGGGGTCATCAACATTCTCAATAAGATCCTAACGGCCGACTTGACGGCTATCAACCAGTATTTTGTCCATGCCAAAATGTGTGACAACTGGGGATACGACCGGCTCCATCACAAGGTGCGCGAGCGAAGCATCGACGAGATGAAAGATGCCGACGAACTCATCGGTCATATTCTCTACCTGGAAGGCGTGCCGAATGTGCAGCGCATGAACGCGGTTCAGGTTGGCGAGACGGTGTCTGAGCAGTTTAAATTGGATTTGAAGGCCGAGCAGGAGATGTTGGCGTTGTTGAATGAAGGGATCGTGCATTGTACGAAGGTTGCCGATTTTACAACCCGTCACATGCTTGAGGATATGGCGAAGGATGTGGACGGGCATATTGATTGGATCGAAACCCAGCTGGAAACCATCAAACAAGTCGGCCTTGAAAATTACCTGGCCGAACAGATCAAGAAAGAATCCTGAGGGGGACCATGAAAGCCAAAGAAGGTGTTCTGGAGTCGCTCAATCAGATCCTGCGAGCGGAATTGACGGCCATACATCAGTATCTGCTTCATGCGGCTCTGTGCAAAAATTGGGGATACGAACGGCTGCATGACCAGTACAGTCATCTGGCGAAGGAGGAAGTGGAGCATTCTTCGGGACTCATCGATCATATTCTGTACTTGGATGGTGAGCCGGATGTGGAGCATGTCGATGCCTTGGCGCATGGGCGGGACGTAGAGGCTCTGTTTCAAGCTGATCTGGCTTTCGAGTGTGAAGACGTGGAATTGCTCCGAAAGGCGATCGCGCACTGCGCCACTGTCGGTGATTTCACGACACGTCACCTGCTGGAATATATGATCGAGGATTCGGAGGAGCACGTAGATTGGTTCGAGACCCAATTGCGGACCATCAAACAGGTGGGAATCCAGAACTATCTTGCCGAGCAGGTCAAGAAGTAATGCAACTTACAGGTACGCGAGCGAAGGCTTGCGTACCTGTCGTCCTTCCTTGAGAGGCCTCGCACGAGTTTCTTAAGAAACTGAAGTGTTTCCATCGAAATGATGGTGTTCGTCGGCATCGGCGTCCCGTTTTGTTCGGTGAATGGTCTTGTCCTTGTGTTCCGGGGGGCTGTACAGGCTGTAGAGCTTGAGATCCGTTGTGCTCGAGCGATTCATCACATTGTGCCTTGTCCCGGCGGGGATGACCACAGCATAGCCGTCACTGACGGAATGAGGTTTGCCATCCAGGACCACGCTACCTTCACCCGCTTCAAAGCGGATGAACTGATCCAGGTCATGCACCTCCTCTCCAATCTCTTCGCCCGGCTTCAAGCTCATCAACACCAGCTGGGTATGATGTGCGGTAAATAACACCTGACGATAATGTTCGTTCCTGGTCGTCGCTTCTTCGATATTGATGATGTAGCCGCTCATAGCCACCTCCAAAGTTCCAATTCTACTCTGCAGTTTGTGTTCAGTCCCATGGCATTCATCATACTGAGGAGGAAGTATTCAAGTCTAGGTTGAACCACCCGTGAGTCTTTACGATTACATGAGATCGTAAAGGAGGAGAGCCGAAGCGGGGATCTCATGCTTTCCGTGCTGGATGCTCAAAATATGAGAGTGTGCGCAATGATGACCGGCCAGATTCTCAGTGTGATATTTGTCGGCCTGAAGCGTGTCACTGTTCCACGGTAGTTTAATAGTTTTAAGCCATGCTTTAAGCCGGCGTGTCCGAAGCGACTGTGCAAGTCCTCTTGTCTGGCCGAGCTGGCATCCCAATACTCGGCATTTGACGCACCAGAGGTAAGATCCCTATGCCCTATCGGTCTGTTGCAGTGCCCGAAAAGTATCAGGGGAATTTCGGGGAAGGACATGTCTCTCCGATAATCGGCCTGCTCAAGACGAGTGACATTTCCCATCGGAGTAACCGGCAGTCGTGTATTCATAGTCTTCGTGCAGTGACTCGTTGGAAGTGGACTGCGACGCGCAAAGTCGCATAGACTCTGGCCTTCTTTGAAGTCGGCGTAAGTCATATGCCCCATTGTGCTACCGGTAGGCTACTCTCCTTAAATATGTCATTTCGGTAGCTCCCATGAGTTCGACTAGGAGGTCGACGATACAGGGATCAAATTGAGTTCCTGAAGCCACCTTCAAAATTCGAAGTGCGATGTGATCCCGCAGGGATCGATCGCAGACTTCAGGAACATGAATGGCTTCGAATGCGTCGGCGACGGCGAGGATTCTCGCTCCGAATGGAATGAACTCCCCCCTGAGCCCATAGGGATAACCTGATCCATCCCACCGCTCATGGTGATGGGCGATCATGACGGTCGCCTCACGGAGAAAGGAAAAGGGTTCGAGCAGGGTCGCTCCTAGCCGGGAGTGATTCTGAATTGTTACGTAAGAGTCTGGCTCGAGCGATTCTTGCCCGGTTTGCAGATGAGGCGGAAGCATGAGAAGGCCAAGATCGTGAAGGAGGGCAGCCAGTTTCAGCTGGTGCAATACATCCGCATCGAGGCGTGCAGCCTGTCCGATTCGAAGCGCAATTACAGCAGTCTCTAGTCCATGTCCTGCTTGCCAAGGGAAAATGCGATCCAATTCTTTCGTCACCTGCCGGACCAGAATACTTTCGAGGTCGCGGCGCGAGGCGGATGGCAGATGAAGCTGATCGATCTTTTTGAGCATGCGTTGAATCCTGACAACCGCCGGCTCAACCTGTTCTGCAGCATCGATATACATGAATTGCCTCCGTGAAAAACGAAGAGCCCAGGACCACTGCCGTGATCCGGGCTCTGGGTGAAAACCGCTGGCCGCTGAGAAAGTCTATGGCTGTTGCTGGTATTACGATTCGTGCGGTCGCTTGTCTCCGATAACGGTTGTCTGATTCGAGGCTTTGCGGCCTCCGTCTTCAAAAAGTGAAAGCGAA
>NZ_JBLYIG010000227.1:0-7214 GCF_049222245.1 Nitrospira sp. BLG_2
TCGAATTCCGCAGCATCACATTCGGCCGACCGAGCCGGTATCGTGCTCCTTGCTTTCAGTCCCTCGTACCCGAACCGGCTCTTTACGCCGGCTGAGTTTCCCGATCAGCACGAAGAACAGCGGCACGAAGAAAATCGCCAGGAACGTCGCGGCAAGCATTCCGCCGAACACCCCGATGCCGATGGAATGCCGGCTCGCCGCGCCGGCGCCGGCGGCGGTCACCAGGGGCACCACGCCGAGTATAAATGCCATCGACGTCATAATGATCGGCCGGAATCGCAGCCTGGCCGCTTCAATCGCCGCATCCATCAGCGATAGACCGTGCTCAGACCGCTGATTGGCGAATTCCACGATCAGGATCGCATTCTTGGCCGCCAAACCGATGAGCGTCACCAGACCAATCTGAAAATAGATGTCGTTGGTCATGCCGGACAGCCACACAGCGAGCAGCGCCCCGAACACGCCGAACGGCACGGCAAGAATCACCGCAAACGGCACGGTCCAGCTCTCGTACTGCGCAGCCAGCACCAAAAACACCATGAGGAGTCCGAATGCAAATGCCACGACCGATTGCGCGCCGGCTTTGCGTTCCTGGTAAGAAAGGCCGCTCCAGTCGCTGTCGAAACCTTGAGGGATCAACACTTCCCGCGCCACTCGCTCCAGCGCATCGAGCGCTTGGCCTGAACTGTATCCTGCCGCCGCGGAGCCCAATACGAGCGCGGTATTGAATCCGTTGAAGTGCGTGACGGGGTCCGGCCCCGCGGCATACGTCGTCGTGACGACCGTGTCGAGCGGGATCATTGCCGAGTCCTGCCCTCTCAGCGATCGAACATAGATCTTGCTGATATCGGCGGCACTGGATCGGTACCGGGGTTCCGCCTCGGTCTGGACCCGGTAAACCCGGCCGAACTTCACGAAGTCATTGATATAGAGGTTTCCGAAATAGGCCTGGAGAGTATCAAAAACCTCCGAGATCGGCACGCCCAGGGCCTTGGCCCTTTCCCGGTTGACCTTGGCATGCACGCGCGGCGCGCTGACACGAAAACTCGTATTGATCGCCCCGATGGCCGGATCCTGCCCCGCTTTGGTCACGAACTCTTGGATGACGGCCGCGAACTTTCCGAAATCCCCGCCGGCGGGGTCCTGCAACTGCAGAGAAAAGCCGCCTGTGGCGCCGAGGCCTCGAATGGAGGGCGCGTTGAAGGGAAGGATCAGCGCTTCGGGAATCTTCATGAACTCTCGAAACGCACCGGCAATGATGGCCTGCACGTGGTCCTGCTTGCCCTTCCGCTCATCCCAGTGCTCGAGGGGCGTGAACATGGTCGCCGTATTCGTTCCCCGTGTGTTGAAGACAAAGTTCTGACCAGACAAGGTTTGCGTTCCGTACACGGCCGGAAGCGACATGTAATACTGCTCGATTTTGTCGAGGACCGCATCCGTTCGCCTCTTCGAGGCGCCGTCCGGGAGTTGGGCAACCGTGATGAAGTATCCCTGATCCTCCTCGGGCAAGAAGGACATGGGAATGATCTTGAATAGACCCGCCGCACCGCCGATCACCACCCCGAACATAACCAGCGACAGCACGATATGTCTCAACGCGAAACCGACCGTTTGGGCATAGCGGATTTGGATCCGCTCGAACAGCCGGTTGAAGAGTCCGAAGACCCCTCTGCGAGGACCATGACTCGGCTTGAGAACCAGGGCGCAGAGCGCCGGGCTCAGCGTGAGCGCCACGAACCCGGAGATCGCGACAGACACCGCGATCGTGATCGCGAATTGCTTATATAACTGGCCGGTGATGCCCCCCAGGAACGCCACCGGCACGAACACGGCGCAGAGCACCAACACGATGGCGATCACCGGCCCGGTCACTTCGCCCATCGCTTTCTTCGCCGCGTCCTTCGGCGAGAGCCCGTCGGCCATGTGGCGCTCTACATTCTCGACGACCACGATGGCATCATCCACGACGATCCCGATGGCCAGGACCAATCCGAAGAGGGTCAGTGTATTGATCGAAAACCCAAATGCGGCCATGCTCGCAAAGGTTCCGATCAGCGATATTGGGGCCGCCACCGCCGGAATCAACGTGGCGCGCCAGCTCTGGAGGAAGATATAGACGACCAGGATGACCAGCACCATGGCTTCCCCGATGGTCGTGATGACCTCCTTGATGGAGACCTCCACGAACCGCGTCGTGTCATAGGGAATGTCGTAGGTCACGCCCGCCGGAAAGATCTCGGCCAGACGATCCATCTCCTGGCGCATCCGTTTCATCGTATCGAGGGCGTTGGCACCCGGCAGGAGAAAGGTAATGAGCAGCGCGGTCGGCTTTCCATTGTACCGGCCCTCCAGGACGTACGACTGCGCCCCCAATTCGACCTTCGCGACATCTTTGAGACGGACCATCGATCCGTTCGGCAGGGCACGAACAATCATCTCCTCGAATTCACGTACGTCGGACATCCTCCCGTCCGTCATCAGCGGAAGGGTCAGCTCTGTTCCATTCGGCGTCGGCTCCCGTCCGACCGTCCCCGCGGGAAAGTCCCGATTTTGCTCGCGCACGACAGTGGCGATATCCGTCGGCGTGAGGCTCAACTGCGCCATACGGACCGGGTTGAGGATCAAGCGCATACTGTAGTCCTGCTGCCCGAAAACCAGGGCATCGCCTACTCCGGGGAGTCGTTTAATGTTGTCGATGATGCGCAGGATCGCATAATTGGCGAGAAAGAAGGCATCATGCTGGGGATCACTGGATTGCAACACCGCGACGGCAAGCAGATCCGGCGACATTTTTTTCACCGTGATCCCTTGGCGGACCACTTCCGGAGGAAGTCGCGGCACCGCCAGTGCCTGGCGGTTTTGCGTCTGGACCTGCGCGATATCGACGTTGGTGCCGATCTCAAAGGTAAGCCGGATGGTCATGTGCCCGTCATTGGTGCTCGTCGATTCGAAGTACAGGAGATTGTCGATGCCGGGAAGCTCCAGCTCAATCGGACGCGCCACTGATTCCGCCACCACCTCCGCGCTGGCGCCGGGGTAATCGGCTTCGATTTGCACCATCGGAGGCGTGATCTCCGGAAACTGGGCAATGGGCAACACCTGCATGGCCACGAGTCCCACCACCACGATGACGATCGAAAGGACCGACGCAAAAATCGGCCGATCGATGAAGAAGGTCGGACTCATTCGGTTCCTTCCGTGCCGGTGGTGCCGGCCGGTGATCCTTCCTCAGCGGGGCTTGTCGCCATAACTCTCAAAGGCTTGACGTGAGCGCCCGGCATCACTCTCTGGAATCCGTCGACCACGATCCGCTCGCCTGCCAGCAGCCCTTCCTCGATGAGCCAATCATCGCCTCGCCACAGGGTCGCCTTGACGTCGCGGATATCCACCTTGTCGCCCTCGCCGACCACATAGACAACCGGCCCTTTCGGTCCCTGTTGCACCGCGCGCTGCGGAACGAGCACGACGTTGGGCTTCGAGACACCGTGAAAGCGGACGGTGACGAACTGTCCCGGCAACAACACACGATCGGGATTCGGGAAGACCACCCGTGCCTCCCGCGATCCCGTCTCTGTCCGCAGACTCACACCGGCAAAATCCAACACCCCCTCATGGGGATAGATCGTCCCGTCAGCGAAGGTGATCATGCCTGTCAAGCGGTAGATCCCGGGATGTTGAATCCGTTGCGCAAGGATGTCCCGCCTCCGCTTCAGGAGAAAGCTCTCCGGCGCGCTTACGATCACGTACATGGGGTCCACTTGATGAATGACGGTCAGCAAGTCCGTCTGCGCGGTGACGAGCCGGCCTTCGTAATAGCGGGTCCGCTCGATCAAGCCGTCGACGGGCGCGACAATGACCGTGTTATCAAGATCGAACCTGGCTTTGGTCAGGTCTCCCCTGGCCGCTTCCAGCGCGGCCTTGGCGGCGAGATCTTCCGCGACGGCATCATCAACATCCTTTTGGCTGACGGCTTGTTCGGCGAGCAGCGGCTTCACCCGAGCCAGATTCTGCTTGGCTTGTACTAACCGCGCCTCGGCCTGGCCGACTCTCGCCTTGGCGCTGGTCTCCGCCGCCTTGAAGGGCACAGGATCGATCTGATAGAGGCGATCGCCTTGCTTGACATCGCGGCCCTCGGCGAAGAAACGCTGCTTGATAATCCCGGTTACCTGCGGTCGAATTTCGACGATACTCGATGCCTCCGTCTGTCCGATGAACTCCGGTTCGTCGGGCAGAGTTTGTAAAGTGATCTCCACGACCTGGACTTCAGGGATTGGATGGGCGGAAGGAGAATCGGGTTCCCTCTTGCACCCGAAGAGGCCGGGTAGCACGATCAACACGATACAGCCGATCGCCAGTCTCATCGTTATGGTGTCGGTCATGGACAATCAAAGCTCGGACGATTACTCGGTCACAACATAGGGGATCGCTCGCTCGAAAAACGCTCTGAGCAGCCACGCAATTTTTTCATGCGTCTCCCCTCGGATCACGCCCTCGGCAAACACGGCACGCCTCTCCGAGACATCGCCTTCCGACGGACGCCACCCCACGTGTCCTCGGTGCCACGGCAGGAGAGTTCCTCACCAGCTCCGGGTCTCTCCATGTTTCATGATCCACACCCTGGACGGGTCGAGACCCAGTCGATCCGCCTCGGCCTTTGCGCGCAGGGCAGGCTCCTCGATCGGTTCCTCCGTCATATCGAACGTGCCCCAATGCATGGCCACAAAGCGTTGCCCTTGGACATCGGCAAAAATCTGCAAGGCCTGTTCAGGCGTGACATGGGTCATCTTCATCATCGAAGGGGGAACATAGGCCCCGATCGGAATAGCCGCCAGATCAAAGGGGCCCAAGAGGGTTCCAATTTCCTTGAAGACCGAATAGTAGCCCGTGTCTCCGGCGAAGAAGAACCGCTTCATGCGCCCGGCGACGGCCCATGCGCTCCACAGCCGCCGATTCGTATCCCAAAGACTGCGTCCCGAAAAATGCTGGGCGGGGAGACAGGTGACGGTCAAGCCATGGACCTGCCGGATTTCCCACCAGTCCATTTCCTCCACTTTCGTAATGCCGATGTCCGCAAACCAGGCCTTCAATCCCAGCGGCACGATGAACAACGGGTGATGCATCCGGGCAAGCCGCTGAACCGTATCGACATCCAGATGATCATAGTGATCGTGCGAGATGAGAACGAGGTCAACCGCCGGCAGCTCCTCGAACGGCAGGCCAGGCGGCATCAGCCGCTTGGGACCGGCAAACGTCACGGGACTTGCCCGTTCCGACCATTGCGGATCAGTCAGAATCGCGACGCCGTCGAGTTGTATGAGGAATGTAGAATGGCCCACCCAGGTCACGGTGTCTTCGGTTCGATTGCTCCTGAGCGCGCTGCCGTCGTTTTCAACGAACGGCAAGTCCGCGGTGCGGGTGTGAAAGGTCGTCTCCCATATTCGCACCGGGACGAACATAATTCGCTCCCAAAGACTCGGCGGAGCAAAGGCCGAATCCGTGTTCCGAAATCCATCCTTCAAAATGTGGGGACGGTCTTTGTGCAAAGGCTCCGCCACCTTCCCGCAGCCGGACGGCAGACTCAGCAGCCATGCCACGCAGAGCAGCAGAGCGAACGGCTGACGAATTCTCTTACGGATACTTTCCGGCTTCTGCATCAATTATCCGGCATGGATTTATAATGGCCGGTTTCGGCGGCTCCCCATATAAAGATTCGTTCCCCGAGCCCCGACATCCATGCCTGATTCATTGTTTGTGTCTCCGATGCAGCATACGTGATAAGCCTCCCGCGTACAACGGTCGAACGGCATGATCTTGCGCGACTTCGGGCGCACCTCGCTTCGGCCAATCCACCGCCGGCGCTCATGAAACAGCCGCCGGTCGAACCGGAGGATCTTTCCAATCACAGCAACGGCGAGAGCAGCCTCGCAACCGAGTCTCTGAACCGAACGGCAACATGGCGTCTCTTATAGGTTGCCGGGTCGAATTCGGTGCAATGCGCGAGGTCCCGCTCGAAGTCCCGCTCCCATTCCTTCGCAAGCCGTTCGCTATACAACACCGCGTTGAGTTCGTAGTTGATGCTGAAGCTGCGGATGTCGATATTCGCCGAGCCGATCGAGCAGATCTGGGAATCGCTGCTGATCGCCTTGGCGTGCAGGTAACCTTTTTGGTACAGGAACACGCGCACACCGCTCTCGACGATCTCGGCAACATACGTATTCCCGGCCCAATCCGGCAGTTTGTTCCCCGACGGCCTGGCGCTCAGCATGACTTTGACGTCGACTCCCGACATGGCAGCGGTGCTCAAGGCCTCCGCGAGACTCGCGTCAAGGATGAAGTAAGGAGACTGAATGTACACGTGCCGTTGCGCCGAGATGATCATGAGGGAATAGAGCTGCCTGATCGCCGCCCATTGCGAGTCCGGTCCCGACGTGAGGATCTGGACCGGCACATCACCCTTGGAAGACTCCGCCGCGTCGGCCGGAAAGTAAGGGATCGAGAACAGATTCTCCTTCACGGCGTTATACCAATCGATCATGAACACCGCCTGCAATAGGGCGACCGCTTCCCCCATGATCCGCACCTGCGTGTCGCGCCAGGAATCAAAGCCTTTTCCTCCGTCGAGGTGCTCGCGGCCGATATTCATGCCGCCCGTGTAGCCGATCGCGCCGTCGATGACCGTGATCTTCCGGTGGTTGCGATAACTGATCGTGTGCAATCGATACATGGGCGAAGTCGGCGCCACATGCACTCCCGCCGCGCGCAACCCTTGGAGATAGGAACGGTTGAGATGGAGGCGTGAGCCGAGCGGATCATAGAGCAGCCGGACCGCGACGCCGGCTTTCGCCTTCGCGGTCATGATGTCCTTCAACTTCTCGGTGAACGGATCCGCGGCCCAGGTAAAGTACTGGAGGTGGATGGAATGGCGCGCCGCTTCCATATCCCTCATCAGGCTGGGATAAAACTTTGAGGCATCCTGCTGGATCTCCACGTGGTTCCGGCTCGTTAACGCCGAATTGGAATTGCGCCTTACGAGACGCATCAGCTTCCTGCGGGACGCGCTCTTGGTTTCGAGCCGGGTGATTTCCTCATCTTGGCGGCACAGCATCGGCGCGAGAAGCGGAAAGGCGGACGCCTCCAGATCCTGCCGGAGCAGCTCACTTTGGTTGCTGAAGGCTTTCCGATCCCGACCGAACAGGAAGTAAACCAAGACGCCG
>NZ_JBLYIG010000228.1:0-7745 GCF_049222245.1 Nitrospira sp. BLG_2
CCGCGTTACGGATCAGAACTCCCGCTGTCGCCCCTCGTCCGGTCCCGACCATAATCGACATCGGTGTCGCAAGCCCTAATGCGCAGGGACAGGCGATGATCAATACGGCAACGGCGTTGAGCAAGGCATAAGCCAGGCGAGGTTCTGGACCATAGAGAGCCCAGATGGCAAAAGTGATCGCGGCGACAAGAATCACAATCGGCACGAAATAGGCGGCAACGACATCGGCCAGCCGTTGAATCGGCGCACGGGTACGCTGCGCCTCGCTGACCATCCGCACGATCTGCCCCAGGAGTGTCTCTCGACCGACCCGCTCAGCCCGCATCACGAAACTCCCCGTCCCGTTAACGGTAGCCCCCACCACCTTCTGACCGGCTTTCTTCTCAACCGGAAGCGACTCACCGGTGACCATTGACTCGTCGACGGCACTCGTCCCCTCCAGCAGCACACCGTCCACGGGAACCTTTTCACCCGGCCGCACACGTAACCGATCTCCGACCTGCACCTGCTCCAATGGGATATCTTCTTCTTGATCATCACCGCGTATGACACGCGCTGTTTTCGGCGCAAGCCCCAACAGGGCCTTCAGGGCACTGCTGGTTCGGCTACGGGCCCGCAGCTCCAACACCTGTCCTAATAAGACCAGCGCGATAATGACTACCGCCGGTTCAAAGTAGACGGCCAGCTCGCCGCCATGGACCCGAAACGAATCGGGAAACACAGCGGGAACGAACGTCGCGGCGACACTGTAAAGATAGGCGGCACCGGTCCCAAGGCCGATCAAGGTAAACATGTTGAGATTGCGATTGACGATTGACGCCCAAGCCCGCTGGAACAGCGGCCGACCGATCCAGAGCACCACCGGCGTCGCCAGAATGAACTGAAACCAGACCAATGCCTTTCCTGAAAAGAGCTGTTGTAACGGTTGGCTCGGCATCATCTCAGAGATCATCAGCGCAAGAATAGGAGCACTCAGGATAACGCTTTGCCAAAACCTGCGGGTCATATCGACCAGCTCGGGATTGGCCTCGTCCTCTGTGACCGTACGCGGCTCCAATGCCATCCCGCATTTCGGACAATTCCCCGGCTCGGCCTGCACGATCTCCGGATGCATCGGACAGGTATATTCCGTGCGCGTGCCCACCGCCGTTACATCCGCCGGCTCTAACGCCATCCCGCATTTCGGGCAGGCTCCCGGGCCCTTCTGACTGACCTCAGGATCCATCGGACACACATAGGTCACGCCACTATCGGTCGAAACCGGCGTCGGCTTCGGGGTTCGCTTCTCCGGCGGGATCAGGTAATACCCGGGATCGGCTCGGAATTTTTCAAGACATCTGGTTGCACAAAAATAATACGTCTTGCCGTCATACTCGTATGAACCGGCCGCAGTGGTCGGCTGGACCGTCATACCGCACACAGGGTCGATCTCACCCTGCATGATCGGCTGCATCATCGGCAAGGACTTCCGGGAACCGGGCCTTGTGGTCACATTGAGCGGTTTTTTCTTGAGCGCGCCTTCAGGGTCCGACCGAAATCGTTCCAGGCAAGAAGCGGAGCAAAAATAGTAGGTCGTGCCTTTGTAGTCATACCGACCCGCCGCCTTGGCAGGATCGACCGTCATGCCGCAGATGGGGTCGATCGCAGCCTTATCATGAACCTGCGAAGGAACATGGGTGCTTGGATTGCGCTCACTCACGCGGTCACCTCCTGCATGGGCTTCTCACAACAGCCGTTCGATGATTCGCTTATCATGCGTCAGACTCCGTTTCATTCTATCCGGTACGTGTCCTTCAGCTCTTTTGCGATCTGTGCCGGTGATTCTCCATCGAAATCGATACGTTTCATGCGTCCCGCATGGTTCCCATTGAGGCTCGGAAGAAGACCGTGAAAGCGAGCGCAAACGATAGCCTCGAAGAACAAATTGCCTGACGCCGGACTCATTCTCCAGCAGTCGTTGCACTCGTTTTTCTCTCATCCGCCCCCGCTCCTGACACTACTTCTTCGCGTCGGCTTCGAGGATACTCCGGATGATGGTCACGACATTCTCAGGCGTCATATTCGCGCCGTCAACTTTGATGTTGCCGTCGAGTAAGAGCGATGGCGTGGACGACACCTTGATTCGCTCTCCCCAGCGCCGCCCTTCTTCGAAGAGCTTGGCCGGCTTTCCACTCTCCAGCCCGGCCTCGAACGTCGCGACGTCCAGGCCGGCCTCTTTAATCAACAACGAACGTATGGAGCGATCGAACACACCGTCAACCTTGTCCTTATGAATCGTGCGGAACAAGATCGCCTTCATCTGATCGCCCTTTCCCATCAGCTTCGCTTGCTCATACATATCGAACACGGTCGGAAGCTTTCCCGGAATGACGGGAAATCCGACCATCGTGACGTCCACCTTGGTCCCAAACTCTTTTAGGATGAGCGGCACCCCGGTTTCCTCGAAATGATGGCAATGCGGGCAGTAGAAGTCGGCGAACTCGACGACCTTCACTTTCCCCGGCTGATGGGTCGACGGCTCATCCTTGAGTATTTCGAACTTTCCTTTCAGCTCCGGCTTTTCCGCCTGCGCATTGAACGGCACGGTCAAGAGCCATACAACTCCGACCAGGACTACAAGCTTCCTCATCCACTTCTTGGAACGATTCATCTCATTCTCCTTTTAAGTGATTGTCCGATGTCATTATAGCGGATGATGGGTTTCATTGCCGTTTGTTATAATTGCGCCATGCGAGAACTTCGGCATGCGTTGATCGCTTCGGTATTGTTGATCGGACCCGGCTGCGCCTCGATAAACGATCAGGGAGACCAATCCACCTCCAGCGCCCCTCAGATCTCCTATATGCAGGTAAAGGCGTCGCCCGAATCGTACAATGGGCAGCCGGCCACATTCGGCGGGAAGGTGTTGGGGGCAAGGAGGCTCAAAGAGGGAACCAGGATTGAAATCCTGCAATTGCCGTTGGACTCTTCCGACCGACCGACAACGGACCTCAGCAAGTCCCAAGGTCGATTCGTGGCCCTACAGAAGGAATTCCTTGACCCTGCAACCGTTCCAGCCGGTACGTTCGTAACCGTGACCGGAGAAATGGCCGGGTCCATCACCTTGCCGCTCGATGAAACGGAGTACACCTACCCACTCGTGCGTATCAACAATCTGCGCGCTTGGAGCGACGACTCAGACAAAGCGCCTCACGTTCGCCCTTATCCTTATATTGGTCCTCGCCCCTATTGGGGGCCGTATTGGTCCCCATACTGGAGTCCTTGGCCTTACTACTGGTAAGGCCGTAACGATGATGAACGCTTTTCGTAGTTTCCTTCGTTTCCTCCTTCTGCATACAGATTCAAAAAAGTAAGACCCGGCTCTCGGCGTGACGGCCCTGAGAGGCATTAGACTTGGAACACCTGATTGTATACAATGTGTCTCTTCCGAACTCGGACAGGATGAAATTCGAGAGTCGGGCGATCTGTTCTACGGTATCCGGATGGCCGGAGATGACGGTGGAGTTGGCGGATTGGGACAAAAAAATCTCACGGTGAACCCTGGCGACCGGATTGGGGAACGAGAACCGTCAAACCTTAGCTCCTCGATCGTCGCCACTCTCAAGGAGCAAATCATTCACTGGCACTACCCGCCGGAACATCGGCTGACCGAAGCTGAGCTGTGCGAGAAATTCAACGTGAGTCGAAGTCCGGTACGGGAAGCGCTCCGTGTCCTGGCATCCGATGGGTTCGTGAAGAAGTTGCCGAATCGCGGGTATGCCGTCAGGCAGTACAACATCGGCGAGATCGAGGAACTGTATGACGTTCGCCTCGCGTTGGAGCTGTATACCGTCGAACACCTGGCGACCAGGGGGCTCCTCAATAAGCATGATAAAGAGAACATGGATAAACTCAAGCGGACGTGGACGGGGCTACTGAACGGATCGTCTCATAAGAAAGCCGAGGAGCTGGCCAGATTGGATACCCTCTTTCATGAAACGATTGCCCATGCCGCGGGAAACAAAACGCTCGTGCGGCACCTTCGCTCCATCAACGAACGCCTGATGCTGTTTCGCATGATCGACTTCGACAAGACGGATCGGGCGGAAAGCACCTGCCGCCAACATTTGGAAATCTTGAAGCGTATCGCGGCCAAAGATGCGTCCGGCGCACGCGCCGCGATGCAACGAAACATCGAAGAAGGACGGAACAACGTTCACACCGCGATCAAGGACGCGCTGGCCAAAGCCTATTCGTTGAGAGCGTAACGAACGGGTTTCTCGTCTCACGGGCAATGGAGTGCCGATCATGCATGTCCACGCCCTTTCCGTCGGTATTCAGGTTCCGACCCATCATTTCAGCGGGACCGTGCATAGCGTGTTCCGCCATGCCTGCAACATACGTATAGAGCCGCATAGGCTGCTGACCCTTCTTCCTTCCGATAAAGGCAACGTTCCGCACGGTATTCGTCTGCGGATCTCCTCTCGGCAGGCTTTCCTGGATCTCTTCCGAGTCGGCCAATCGGTCGCTTGCCGGGGCGGCATCCTTCGCACCGGCGGAAGTGATTTCGCCGTTGATCTACGGACGGCACATCTCTGGCACATCGATCTTAGAGAGTTGCACATCGATCTCCGCCGGCCCATTCACGCTCAATCCTGGTCAGTTTCATGGTCGGAACTCAACACCTATCGCCGGCAGGGTAGTCTACCGGGGATCATGGGTCTGTCCGATCATTCGCAAGGGCGATTCATCGCTTCGGCGACTTCCGGGGTTCTGAGGCAACAGGCGGCGCGCGCCGTTCCGGCACTACTAAAAGCTACAAGCAATCTCCGGCTACAAGACGCTGTGATCGCCATGAGACCACTGATCGGGCTGGGACCCGGCCTCACGCCTTCGGGTGATGATTTTCTCGTCGGTTACTTGACCGCGCTATGGTGCACGGTGGGGAACGATCCATCACGGAAGCGATTCCTAACGGACCTGAGCTCGGAACTGTCCCACGCAGCACGAAACACCAATCAGATCAGCTACACCTATCTCCGATGCGCAACCAGAGGTCATATCTCTGAACCGATCGCGACATTGGCGCAGCAGATCGCACAATCGAACGATATGAACAGCATCAGGGTCGCCACGCAAGCCGCCTTGCATGTCGGTCATACCTCGGGGAGCGACGGCGTATCGGGATTGCTGTTGGGTTGTCTCGTTTGGCAACCTTTATCTTGCCTGCTCTCCGGTGATTGTTTTCCGATCGTCCGGTTACTCCAATTCAATAGGTCTCAGCCATATACGTGGCGTCACGTATTCGTGAGACCGTGCGCCTCTTGACTTGGTATACAATTTTGTGTTCAAGTTGGCCCGTTACAAGATTCTGAGTCCGCACTTTTCGACGGCTCGCTTCCTCAAATATCTGATGAGGCATCACGCGGTAGGATATGACCTTCGCCACATAAATCATCGGCGGGAAGTCCCCACCCCGCTTGACGTTGAACGCCGGGGTCCGTGTCTGGTCAACGGCGTCAATGAAAGGCCGTTGACATGGCCAGGGCGACCCAAATAATCCGAAATTTCTACCGCGATTCTGTTTCGCTGATGCAGCTTTCTTCCACGATCGCCAAGTTGCCCGGCGTGGAACAAGCCTCAGCCGTGATGGCCTCCGTCAATAACATCAGCCTCCTCCAAGAAGCCGGCTTGCTGACCGGACCGGTTGAAGCCTCCGCCAATGATCTTCTGATTGCCCTTCAAGGAGAAGCCGATACTCTGGAAGCGGCACTGGCTGCGGCAGAATCCTCACTGAAGCAACCTTCCCCCTCGCCGATCGGCAATAACACTTCGCGCGGCATCTCTCCCCGCAGCATCGAGATGGGAATCGCAAGCCTCGTGGGCGCCAACCTTGTCTTGATCTCCACGCCTGGCGAATATGCTGCGGCGGAGGCCTTCAAGGCATTGCGGCTCGGCCTCAATGTCATGCTCTTCAGCGACAACGTCGAACTCAAGGACGAGATCGCGCTCAAACGGTTTGCCCAGGAGCGTGATCTCATCGTCATGGGCCCGGATTGCGGGACGGCCATTATCAATGGCATCCCTCTCGCTTTTGCCAACGTCGTCCGGCGCGGAACCATCGGCGTCGTCGGCGCATCCGGCACCGGCCTTCAACAGGTTACCTGCCTGATCGATCGATGGGGCGGCGGCATCTCGCAGGCGATCGGAACGGGCGGACACGATCTGCACAGCGAGGTCGGCGGTATTTCCATGTTGCAAGGCCTCAAGGCGCTGGCGGCCGATCCCTCCACTTCGGTGATTGTGCTCATTTCCAAACCGCCATCGCCGGAAGTAGCCGGCAAAGTACTGGAGGCAGCCGGAGGCGTGGGAAAGGCAGTCGTCGTCAATTTTCTCGGGGCCGATCCCGATCGGGTAAGACGCGACAATATTTACCCCGCCGTGACGCTGGAGGATGCATCAGCCGCAGCGGTGGCGCTCGCCGACGGTAGAGCACCGGAGGACAGGACTGCGAGTGTGATCTCTCCTTCCACCACGCCTTTTGTTTCGGGGCGGCGATACGTGCGGGGTCTCTATAGCGGCGGCACCTTTTGCTATGAGGCTTCGCTCCTCCTGAAGAAAGAATTGGGACAGATCAATTCCAATACTCCAGTGGAGCCGGGGGATCGCTTGAGCGATGTCTGGACCAGTCGAGCGCACACGGTCATCGATCTGGGCGACGATCTCTTCACTCGTGGGCGCCCCCATCCCATGATCGACCACCGACTGCGGAATGAGCGACTGATCAAGGAAGCCGGCGATCCCGAAGTGGCGGTGATCCTGCTGGACGTGGTCCTTGGCTACGGATCTCACCCGGATCCCGCCGCCGAGCTGGTCCCGGCAATTCAGAAGGCGCGCGATCTTGCCGCCAGAGCAGGCGGGCACCTCGCCATCGTGGGATTCGTCTGCGGCACAGCAGCAGACCCTCAGAATCTGTCCAGACAGGAAACGGCTCTTCGAGAGGCCGGGGTAACCCTCGCGGAGAGCAACGCTCAGGCAGTGCGCATGGCTGCCTCTATGGCACTGGAGGCGGGCGCCGTCGGAGGGCGATTGTGATACAGGCCCTGTTTCAGGAGAAGCTCCAAGTCTTGAATATCGGCTTGCCTTCTTTTGTCGATTCAATCAGGAAGGCGGACGGCTCTGTGCTTCAGATCGAATGGGTCCCGCCCGCTCAGGGAGATCCGGAAATCGGTCGTGCCTTGGCTCGGTTGGTCAACCTGCTCTCCGTTGAAACCGCCAACCGAACGGCGTTCGATGCCTACCAATCAGCTCAGCCGGTTCTCAGTGGTGTCGGCATCGCGAGGAAGACTCTCCCAAACATGGGAGAACGCATGATCCTGCACGGCGGTCCTCCTATCCACTGGAAGGACATGTGCGGACCCATGAAGGGAGCGATCGTCGGAGCTATTCTCTATGAAGGGTGGGCGGAGAATCTCGCCGAAGCGGAGACCATGGCCTCCAGCGGTGACATCGCTTTCGAGCCTTGTCACCACCACAATGCCGTCGGGCCGATGGCCGGAATCATCAGCCCATCCATGCCGGTCTGGATGGTGACCAATACGACCAACGGAGATCAGGCGTTCTGTAACTTCAACGAAGGCCTCGGCAAGGCGCTCAGGTTCGGCGCCAATGGTCCGGACGTGATCACCCGCCTCAAATGGATGGGACAGATACTCGCGCCAACTTTACGAGCCGGCGTCGAGATCCTAGGCGGAGTAGAGCTCAAG
>NZ_JBLYIG010000229.1:0-4971 GCF_049222245.1 Nitrospira sp. BLG_2
TCCCGCAATGCTCTCGGTTCCAATGTCGAAGGACGCCGCGACCGTCACATTGTCGTCTTTCCATTCCAGGATGTGATTCCCGTACACACGCCAAAATTCCAGAGACGTATCCGTTTGATCCGGGCCTCCGTAGATGGTTTGCGTGACGGTTAGTCGTGGTGTAGCTTTCAAGACCCATCTTCCGCCGTAGCTCGGAAGATCATTCGGATGAGACAGATGATAGTATCCATTTACGATAAAAGCGGTGATGGTAAGGTCGTCGTTCACAGGATACTGCGCATTCACGCCGAACATCATGTACGGGGAGTTGTCCGCCATCCACGACCGCGTGTAGTTGGCATTATCTTTTGCATAGAACGATTCGTACCCGATCAGACTGTCAAATAAACCGGCGGTCATCATGACGCCGCGGCCGACGGGTGCCAGATAAGAAACATTCGCGCGGTGAACGTGTCTCAGCACATCCGCTCCATCGACTCGTCTCTCCCCCAGTAAGTATGCGAACTGTTCTGAGTCTCGACCGCCTTGGAAGCCAAGCTCCATACCCCAGCGTGAGGACACACTCGCGTCCTTTCGCACATACGCCAGCCCCATGTTGGGTGAAAGCTCGTTATGGTGGAATGCTGTGGTGCGACTGCGCCAGAGGTGATTGTCAGGAAAGTTGAAATTGCCGATGTAACTCACGTCCACATAAGCCCCGTAGCGCCAATCGGTCGTAGCAGCTTCTGGATGATTGGTTGCGCCGGGTACCGATGTCGCGGTTTCCTTCGATACCTGATTCGGCTCTTGAGCCACACAGACAGGCACCGTCGCGAATAGCTCCAATGCGATTAACAGCCGACTGATATGCGTACGCCATTGTTCATGATGGACCGTCCCCGCATTGTCTATACGTGAATAGGCGGCGCCCGATTGCCTCATATAACCTTTACAACCATGCAGGAGACCAGCTCCCAATCCCGGCTCGCAAACTATACCGTGTCAGATATCAAAACGGGATAGAAACAGAAGAAGTGAGTGTCAGAAACGCGTGAAGAAGAGCAGTGCCGTCATTCCGTTCGAAGCCGATATCCGACTCCAAGCTCTGTCACAAGATAACGCGGGTGCGCCGGATTGCGTTCCAGTTTGTTTCTCAATTGGCGCATATAGACCCGTAGGTAGTGACCTTCGTCCACATGAAGCGGCCCCCACACTTCTTTCAACAGCTGGCGATGGGTCAGCACCTTGCCGGCGTGCCGGACCAACGTGGTGAGCAGCTTGTATTCAATCGGTGTAAGGTGAACTTCCTTCTCTGAGACAAACACCTGCCGTCGATCACAATCCACCTTCAGATCGCCGAGGACAAACACCGGTTCGCCGCCATCCCCGGTTCTGGCCGAATGGCGAAGCGCGGTTCGCACCCGTGCCAGAAGCTCATTCACTCCGAACGGCTTCGTGACATAGTCGTCGGCGCCGAGATCGAGTGCCGTCACCTTCGCCTGTTCCTGAGCACGAGCAGACAGCACGATGATGGGCGTGTCGGTCCATGCCCGCACCTGGCGGATGACCTCTTCTCCATCACAATCAGGCAGGCCGAGGTCGAGCAAGATGAGATCGGGATTCCTTGCTTTAGCTTCTGTGAGCCCATCCTTGCCCGTTACAGTTTCGTGAAGCCGAAATCCATGAGCAGGTAACGTCGTCCTGAGAAACCGTCGGATTTCCGGCTCATCTTCGATCAAGAGGATGGTTGGTTCCTGTGACATGAGACGTTCCGATTAGAGCGATTAATTTTTCGGATGAAGTGATCGGCTCACCGGACCTGTGCCTGTTCCATTTCGACAGCCGGCTGCTCCTTCGATACCGGAATGGTGAACCGAAAAAGGGCGCCGCCTCTCGGCCGATTCTCGGTCCAAATACGCCCGTCGTGAGCTTCAACGATGCCGCGACAAATCGTCAACCCCAGCCCGACTCCTCCTTCTCGCGCGGATTTGCCGCGGTAAAACTTGTCGAAAATGCGGTCCTCCTCGCCCGTGGGAATTCCGGCCCCGCAATCGGCCACTTCCACGATGATCTCGCGATCATTGGCCGACGCAGACAGATCAATCGCGCTTCCGGGAGGTGTATACTTGACGGCGTTCTCGACAAGATTGATGATCACTTGTTCCAAGAGCACTCCGTCGATAAATACCAGCGGTAGATCGTCCGGCAATGCCGTGTTGACGGCATGATCGCCCAACCGTCCGTCCAATCTGGCCAGGGCTGCGCCGATGACTTCATCGATGGGGTGCCACTCTTTGCTGAGTTGCACGGCCCCTGCCTCAATCCGCATTATATCGAGAACGTTCTTCAACAAACGATCAAGGCGATGAGCCTCCCGATAGATTGATCGGGCGAGGTCCTGCCGGTCTACAGTATTGAGCTCTTCTTGCGCTTCCACCATGCTGCTGGCAGCACCCGTGATGGTAGCGAGCGGCGTTCGAAGATCATGGGACACCGAACTGAGAATGGCGTTGCGCATGCGTTCGGTTTCCGCTCTCACGTGCGCTTGCTGAGCTTCTTCTGATAAACGGGTCCGTTCGAGCGCCAATGCCACCTGGCTCACCAAGGACTCCAGTAAATGCAGCTGCTCCGGATCGAGCAGAAGCGCAGGATCCTTCGGTCGCACTGCGATGACGCCGATCGCTCCGGATGAACCGACGAGCGGCAAATACAGTCCGCTGGTCCCCGGCAGCGTATCCGTGCCGAATCCGGCTCGTTCATTGTGGTCGAACACCCACTGAGCAACCCCCGATTCTTTCGGATCAAGATCGAAATACGACTGCTCGCCGCGTTGGAGTTGCACCCGCCCGTTCGCATCCGACAAAAAGAGCGCGACTTGCGCGTCGAAGACATCCCGAAGATGCTTGACCGCAAGGCGGGAGATCATGCCCGTCCCTCGATGCATGACGAGATCCCGACTCATCGCATAGAGCACTCCGGTGCGTCTCTCTCTACTGCGGGACAAGGCGGCCTGATGACGCAACCGCACCGCGAGGTTACTGGTGACTAATGCCACCATCAACATCACACCGAAGGTCAACAGATATTGGATATCTGAGACGGTGAAGGAGAAATACGACGGCACAAAGAAAAAATTGAACGCCGCCACACTCAAGACCGACGCGAGCACGGACGGCCCTCGGCCGCACTGAACCGCGATGACGATCACCGCGACGAGATAGATCATGATCAGGTTCGCGGCCGCGAAATAGGGAAACATCAGCCAATCGATCGCCGTCGCGATCAACACCCCGACCGAAGCAGAGACATACCCCGTCGTTTCACCGGCCGTTGCAGGATTCCGTCGCGAGACCGATTTCCCCTCTCTCGCTTCCCCTGTAATGACATAGACGTCGATCTCCCCGCTTTGATGGACCAGCTCCGATACCACCGAACCGAAGACCCATTCCTTCCACAGAGGTCGCACCGGCTTCCCGACGATGATCTTGGTGGCATTGCGGCTCCGTGCGTAACTCAAGATTTCCTGGGCGACGTTCTCCCCCGTGAGGGTGACGATTTCCGCTCCTAATTGTTCCGCCAGCCGCAGCGTCTGGACCAGGCGATCCCGATCTGCTTGAGAAGACCGGAGATGCCTTGGAATCTGCACATACACCGCAATCCACTTCGCATGAAGGTCGGCCGCCATCTGGCGGGCGGCTCGGATCAAACGAGGGCCGCGCGATTTCATGTTCACGCACACCAAAATGGTCTCCGCCGCGGGCCACGTCTTCACCACGGCATGGTCTCGCCGGTACACCTCCATTTGCTGGTCCACCCGCTCGGCGGTGCGACGCAGGGCAAGCTCTCGCAGCGCAATCAGATTACCCTTGGCGAAGAAATTGTGAATCGCGTGCTGAATCTGCTCAGGAACATAGACCTTGCCGTCTCTGAGTCGTTGGAGCAGGTCGTCCGGGGGAAGGTCGATCAGCTCCACATCATCGGCCCGTTCGAGCACGGAGTCCGGAACGGTCTCCCGCACGCGCACACCCGTAATCTGTGCGATCACATCGTTCAAGCTTTCCAAGTGCTGCACGTTGACCGTGGTATAGACCGTAATACCGGCCTTGAGCAGCTCCTGAATGTCCTGCCAGCGTTTGGCGTGCCGCATTCCCGGTACGTTGGTATGCGCGAGCTCGTCGATAAGGATGACGGAAGGGCGGCGCTCGAGCGCCGCATCGAGGTCGAATTCATCCAGCACCGTCCCACGATACTCGACGGCGCGGCGCGGGAGTATGGCCAGCCCGTTCACAAGCGCGTCGGTTTCCGGGCGGCCATGCGTTTCTACGACGCCGATGACCACGTCTATGCCCTCTTGTCGCCGCTCATGCGCCGCTTCCAACATGGCATACGTCTTTCCCACGCCGGGGTTGGCGCCGAAAAAAACTTTGAGCTTTCCCTGCAGCTGCCGGGCTTCTTCAGCCTGCACACGCTTCAGCAGCGTGTCGGGATCCGGTCGCTGTGAATTCATCGCGATCTCCGTTTAAAGCCGCGCCGCATACATCTAAAAACGTTCCGCGCAGAGCACGAGAATCAGGCAACAGGAAGCCGGCAGGCCCACATGAATTGTCACGCCATATTGACAGGCTGAGCCGCCTGCTTGCCACACTCTGATGTCATGGGAACTATGCTTTCTCAATAGTAACGGAAAAGCACCTATGGAAACATGAATCTCGAGGCGCTGATTGGCGGGACTTCGCGGTATAGGACTGATCCGACTCAAGAACGTGTGGACCAAGGAAGGATCATCGCTTATTGGTGTAAACTCCGGGTGGAGGGTGGATCCGGCCGCCCGGAGGCAGCCAACCCAATAACAGCCAGATTACGAAAGCAATCGCCCAGAGCGTCACCAGGAATAAAATAAGCAATAGCATAAGGCACCTTCTTCGGAGGTTGAACGAAAATTAGCTCAGCGGGATAACGCATCGAGCGCAAAATTTAACTGCAACACATTGA
>NZ_JBLYIG010000230.1:0-4454 GCF_049222245.1 Nitrospira sp. BLG_2
ACCTCAGTGGACCATGGAACAGCTTTTGATATTGTCGGGAAGGGCGTCGCCGATCCAGGAAGTTTAATTGAGGCTGTCAAGCTGGCTGCCAAGATCACTCAGAATCGGATCGCTCAAAATAGAATGGCTGCAACTCCAACCAACAAGGGACGGGCCAGACATGTCGCCTGATGTGTCGAAAGGCCTTATCATTATTCGGCAACAGATAGAAGAACTGGATGCTCTTGCTAAACAGACTCTTCAAGATCTGAACACCATCGCCGGGACGGAGCGAGTGGCACAATGGAAAGTTCTCACGGTGGAGCGTATCACCAATGCCGTCGGCCCTCTGGAAGGACAGGCGTTCGCTCGTATCCAACCAGGGCCATCGTTCACCAACGACCTGGTTGAAGAGTTTACGGATCTTGTGGAATGCTATCGCTCGCCACTGATGATACTAGCCAAACGATTGTCCCAGGCTTCCCCGACTGGAAGTTGACGGGTGGACTCCCCTCTCCCCCCGGCTGCGATCAAACGCCTTGGACAGAATTTTCTCGTCGACCCCAACATTGTCCGTAAAATCGTCTCGCTGGCTGAGCTCACCCCGACCGATACCGTTTTGGAAATCGGCCCCGGGCGCGGCATCCTCACAGAAGCGCTTTGTCGTGCTGCCGGCCATGTGACGGCGATCGAGGTCGATCCACGGCTCCATGCTTACTTGACTGGACAACAGCGCGGGTTGTCGAATCTTACACTTGTCCTCGCCGATGCAATGACTTATCCGATCGAACATCTTCCAATCGGCACCATCGTCGTCGCCAATCTTCCCTATTATTTATCCACACCTCTCCTCTTTCGGCTCCTCAATCAGCACAACCGTTTTCACCGTCTGATCCTTATGCTGCAGAACGAAGTTGCCGATCGGCTCGTGGCCAAGCCCGGAAGCTCAGCCTATGGGGCACTATCCGTCATGGCTCAATACACAGCAGACATTACCAAGGCATTTAAGGTCTCGGGCCAATGTTTCCGCCCTAGACCGGAGGTCGGATCGGCAGTTGTCTTGCTGCGCGCGAGGAAGCAGGGAGACCTGAAACCTGAAGAAGAATCACGGTTGGCCACGCTGGTAAAAGCCGCTTTTGCGCACCGCCGAAAGACACTCGCCAATTCACTTAGAGATAAAGGGTATGACCAGAAGCTGGTGGCGGCAGCATTGAATTCTCTCCATATCCCCCTCTCCGCCCGTGGAGAAGTCCTTTCCATCACGCAGTTTATCGAGCTGACTCGCCACCTATATGGAGGCTTCTCAAGTCTTCGCCATTAACAACTGACGGCATGAAGCATGTCGCCAGGATCCGGATTGACCAGAGATCATGTTAGGTGAACCCGATGATGGAAAGCCGACGTTGTGCGAACTCGTGACGCTACGCGGGTCGCATGTGGATTTTGAACATGACCCGTCGGCTCTTATCTCGGTCCGGGTGCCCGTCATCATTGCGTAGAAGGTTCTGTTTTCCGCGCCCGTTCGCTGCGGCTTTTTGCAAGAAGCACTCATACGCCCAAGGAAGCTTCTCGCGAATCACGTCCAAGCTTTTCTCAAGTACCGCAAACGAGCGTTCCTGACTGAGTCTCAGGTTGCGTATATCGTCACCCAGATCGTCGGTGTACCCTTCAATGACAAACGCCTCCACTTCTTGGCCACCGGGTCCACAGATGATTGAGGCATAGTGAGGCATGACTTCCAACAAGAAGGTTTCGGCGGTAGGGAGCAACGTGCTCTTTCCAAATTCAAAGTTGATTGCCGCATCCGGCACCGTGACCGTGTGAACGCTCGGCCTTTTTTCTTCCGGTGACGGATGCCGTGGGTCAACGCTTGGCGTCATGTCCGTCGGTGTGGCATGGCTCCCGACAGGATTGGCATTTCCATTCTGAGCGCGTGTCACATAGGCCACGAGCAACAGAATGAAGATGACGGCGAGCGAGGTCATGAGATCCGCGACCCCACTCGTGACCACGGCGGAGCTGTCACGAGAGTCCTGTGTGAAGATCGATTTCATCTCTTCGTTCTCACCGTGGCGTTCATGTGAAGAGACGGCTTTCCTGGATCATCCGTCCTTTTCGCCGGACGTTCATGTTCTGTCGTCATAGTTGTATTGCCCCGCAGTTCCTCAAACATCGTTTCGATCTCCGATTGGGACAGCCGCACCGGGAAGCACTGCTCCTTAATAGAGCGATTGAGGCCGTGAATGGCTTCCAGCAAAGGATTCATCAGAGGCCTTAACGCCCGCTGGACCTCGTGACCGATCTCTCTCGGCAAGTCATCAAACTTCATCGGTGAATGTTTTGGATTCAAAGCCGTGAGCGCCTGTGTGGCGGAGTTCAGAGCTGTGACCGTTGATCCAAGGCGCTGCTGCACGACCTCTACAAGCTGATGCGCGATATCGTTTTGGGCGGGAGCGACCATGGTAGTCGGGGGTCCGGTTTGCGATGAAGAAGAAACCTGGGAAGATAGATCGGCGGCCTTCTGAGGAAACATTTCGTCCAGAAGGGAGATGCACTCCCGGTGTCGGTTATCCAGCCGATGCCAAAATGAATTTTCTAGAAGAGTGAACGCATTGGCGCACGCCAAGCCGACGATGGATGTGACAAACTTTCCTGACAGCCCATTAATAAGCCCTTGAATTCCTTCAATCTCCGGCCCATTCGCATGGAGCTTGCCGAGACCGATCAAAATAGCAAGGAAGGTGAACATCAACCCCATACCGGTCATGAAAGTGGGAAGCTGCCTGTAAAAACGGACATTGAGATGCGTGATGCAGAGAGATTCGAACGAGAAAAAATCACCGGCGGAACGCTGACTGTGCACTGTCGGCTCAAGAAACCAGGCAGATTGCTCTACCGCGAGAGTCTTGCGGTATGAGAGCCAGTCTCGGGCAAAAGCTTGTTCCGACCGCACCGCACGATCCAGTGTTTGCAGGTCGTCAAGATCGCGGCGCATGTCCGACGACTCATCAAGACGCGCCCGCTTTCTCGCCAAAGCCGGGATGGCAAGCCAGTCCTTGGAAGTCTGTCGCCGTGCCAGGACCAGAGGCGAGACGGATGACTGGAACCGCGACAGCGTCCGTTGAATTTGTAACAGACCTCGGATAAGCACCGCACTATGCCAAAGACACAGCGTGAGGATACTCGCGGCACCGATCCAGCTGAGAACCGGGCTCTGAATCCCGCCGACCACCGTCACGTCGCGAGTGAGCAATTCCCAAAGGGCAGTGAGCGAATCCAATTCATTCATCGGATGGATTTCCCTAGGGACCTTAGTGTCATTCTCAGGAAGCGCACCGTTTGATCGCCTCCCTCAACTTCTGTGCCAAAGAGAGTGATACGAGAAATGGCGGCGTATCGCGATACTGCCGGGACAGCCCTATATCAGAATGGAAATTCTTGCCGGGGGAGGAGGCAATTTCGGCAGGGTCTGCTTTCATCTACGGTCAAGGAATAAAATTGTCCTCCGATCGATTGAACGTCGGTGTTCGTGTTATGGTTTGGCGTGTCTCTTGTATTGAAATCAGCGGAAGCCATTCAAAATGGAGGCGGTTCCTATGCTTTCAAAAACATGTTTGAGCCGACTTACCGGAATTATGTGTGTGGTGTGCTCCGTAACGGGATGCGCAAGCGAATTTTCCGTTTTCAGTGCATCCGGAGAGCCGCTCCTGATTTCACGTCGCGGATACACATCCGATGAATGTACCGGAAAAGTTAAAGACGAGGCAGCCCGCATGGGCGTCACCTTGCGGTATGTTCATATTCGCGGAAATGCCATAGGCCGTTCATTATTATGGCCGTTTGAACCTGGATATGCCTGTGAGGCGGCGATAGGCCCAGAGCAGGGCCCAATCGGCACCTACCCGGGTGGTCCCCACGCCATTTTTCGCGGCTCATGACTCAATGTCATCTCCCGCTCTCTTTCATCATGAATTGAGCAACACCAACGCCGATGCTGTAGCCCTCGGATCTTTAACAGGCCGCTAGGGTAACCGGCTAACAGTCTTGTCTGCGCTTGAGAGTGTCCCATCGGCTCGTAAGTGCGCATTCCTCCCCTGGATGGAACATCGATCAGGCTAAAACCCGAACGCATTACTTCGGTGATTCGCTTGTTGAATCAGGGCCTTTAGTTATACTGAGGATGTACATGAAGAAGGAGCCACGGGTACGGGAAAACTCCTACGAAAGCGCAATGATCAAGATCTTATTGGTTGAAGACAACGATATCGATGCCCGTCTGACCCAAGATAGCTTAACGGAATGGGGCGCGGAAGAATTCGATGTCACCCATGTGACCCGCTTGAGTGATGCCTTTGCACGCCTGGCCCGTGCACGTTTTGATGCCGTCCTCTTGGATCTGTCACTCCCGGACGGTTATGGGCTTTCGACAGTGCGTCAAATGCAAGCCGCGAATCCGACGGTTGCCATCATCGTGC
>NZ_JBLYIG010000231.1:0-1755 GCF_049222245.1 Nitrospira sp. BLG_2
ACATCGGCTGTTCCAGGATCCACATTTCATAGATGGGGATTGCCATCATGACGATGAAGCTTACGACCATCAGCGTGTCGCCCATCAGCATCGTGAGCACAAAAAACGGAGACACATAGCTGATCAGCCACGGTGACACCAAATCCAACCCCACGCCTCCGAAAGACATCCAGGTCATCACCACTTTCATAAGATGACTCGCCTCGGTAAGGTAGAGCACGTGTGCGAGAATCATGAAAACGACGGGCATCGTGAACAAGTGAAAGTGGGTAACCTCGGCCAGCTCCCGAAAGGACATCGGTTCGCCGAATGTGGCATCGGACCCCCGGTAATGGTCCGCGATTCCCTGAGGAGACAACCCGGTCATGTCGTGGGCCCAAAAAAAAGAAAAGGCAAATCCAACCAGCATCAGGAGCAGGAACTGCGTATAGAGCAATCTGATATGGCGGTCCGAGTCTCGGAGGCGAAAGCGCGTATTGAAATTCCGCATGACGTCAGACAGTTTCGGGGGTTATTTGCCGAACAGCAGGCTGAAGAAGCCTCTCTCGGCCCTGCGCGCTTCGAGCGTGTCGCTACCTAGTCCTGCGGGCTTCAAATAGAACTCATCCAATAACACCAACACGCGTTTCACACCCGCGCTCATGGAGCGTACGGACATGGTTGCGCCGGATATATTGATGATATCTTTGTTGATGCGGATCGGATCGGACACGTTCTTGCCTTCATATTGAGAGTTAAAGCGTTTCGTACGCACTTCGCTGCCTTTGGCGTCGCGAAAGACCAGCAGTTCGACATCCTGACAGGTCCCTTCTGCGTCCACACCGACCATGTACGTCATGGGCTTATACTTTCCTATTGTGTTATGAATCATGGCATAGCCGTCGATCTTGTCTCCGGTCTCTCCAATGTAGACCTCGAACGATTCCTCCGGAAACTTCCATCCGATGCGCTGTTCGATCAACTCCTTTTTCTCCTGTGTGAGGCGGATCAATTCCCGTCGGATGCGTTTCGACTTCGGAAGAGCATGTTTCAGAGCTTCTTCCTCGGTCATGAATTCTTCGTACTTGAAGTCCTGCTCGGTGACGTATCGGCGCAACTCATTGTCCCAGATCCGTTCGCCGCTGAGCGCGGCCGTCGTCCACAGGGAGAATCCTGCAAAGCAGATGATGGAGGCGGTTAGGCGAGTGAGCATCCTTGCTCCTTGAGCTTGCCGTCAAGTCGGTGTTCGACATCGGTCATCACCTCTCGGGAAGGGTCCGTATCAGCCCAGCCGAAAAGCCTTGATCCTCCGCGAAATGCCCAACGCTGACGTTCCTCAATAAAATTGACATTTGTGACGTCGCTGAGTCGCTTGACATTCATGATGATGCGGGAGCGGTCCTTGCTCTCCATTTCACGCTGGAATGCTCCGTACTTTCGACCGGGCATTGGGATCTCCAGCCATGCGGTTTCGATGAGTCCCTTATCCTTCTCTTGGACTTTGATCGACCTATCCTTGACGCTGTCGATGGCGGCATCCCAAACCTTGTCGTAGGAACAAACGACATACCGCTCCTGCAGACCCGTCAATGACGAGCACCCGATTTGCCATAGGAGAATTCCAGCGCCTAAGAATCCTGCAACACTCTGCCTAATGCTCATGATGACATCTTCGGCCCGGACTGCTGCCTGCGTACGCAGGCAGCAGTCTTCTTAGGTTTCTAGAAATACGTGGCTGCCATGAATAAGAACCCGTTCCCGTCGATCCGGGTCACC